>RFHO01000462.1 GCA_003696385.1 Planctomycetota bacterium
GAAGTGCGGACCCGCAAGGTGCCCTACACCGTCTGCGAATGGAAAACCGAATGCATCACGCGCCGCGTGCCCTATACGGTGTGCGACTGGGTGGAGGAGTGCCACACCAAGAAAGTGCCCTACACGGTATGCAGCTACGTCACCGAGTGCCGCACCAAGAAGGTCCCCTACACCGTGTGCCGGCAGATCTGCGAAACGCGGCTGGTCACGCGACGCAAGTGCGTCCCGCGGAAAGTCCCCATCACGATCACACGGTGCCGGCCCCGCGTCATTTGCCGCAAGGTGCCCGTAACCTGCTGCCCCAGTCCCTGTTCGTTGCCGAAATGCGCCGCCGCGCCGGCGTGCGGCAGCCCCTGACAGGCCGCAGCCGACTGCGACGCCCCGACTCCGCTGCCTCCGGTTGCCATCGTACTGCACCGGCACGCGCATCACGCGCGGTCGGAGGATTCCCGCGCTCCGCCGCCGGGTGGTACACCCGCCGCCGACGCCGGTTCGGCAGTTGCACCAGCCGTTGCCGTGTCGGGGTCACGCGGTAAACGGACTTCGAACACCGTTCCCTGCGGTCCGCTGGATTTCAGGCGGATGTCACCTGCCAGTTGCTGCATCAACTGCCGGCACACGAACAGTCCCAGGCCCGTTCCGGTGGGTTTGGTCGTGAAATACGGCTCGAAGATCAGATCCCGGTGTTCCGGCCGGATCCCGTGTCCGTCGTCCTCGACCTCGACGTAAACCCACTGTGCGTCGTGTCGGCTCCGCAGGATGATCGTTCCCCCCTCCTCGGTGGCGTCCAATGCGTTCAACACGAGGTTGAGCAGGACCTGGGCGAGTTGATCACGAACGGTCGCCACGCGGGGAAGCCGATCGCTCAACTCCGTCCGAATGGTGCGGCCCTTGCGCCGCTTGTAGTACTTGGCGATGTTCAGCGCCAGCTCCACCACCTCGTTGACGCTGCATCGACTCCGCTGGTGCGAAGCAGGACGGCTGAAGTCGACCAGCTCACGGAGCGTCCGCTGGATCCGCAGCAACTGTTCCTCGACCATCTGCAGGCGGTCACGGGTGTAGGGATCCTCGTGGCGACGGCGCAGCAATTGGATCAGAGAACTGATTCCCGCCAGCGGGTTGCCGACTTCGTGCGCGATGCCGGCGGCCAGCAGTCCGAAAGCGGCCTGTTTTTCCTGTTGCAACAGCAGCGCCTGCGATTGCTGGAGTTCGTGGGTACGGGCCGCCACACGGCGTTCCAGGTCCTCCTGATTGCGGGTCAACTCGGCGTTCAGTTGTTGCAGGCGGTTCGTGGCGGCCCGGATCAGACCGGCCAGCGCCGTGCCGGCCCAGGTGACCCACCACAGCAGAATCAGCATGAGCACCAGCTCGGAACCGGTCCGGGCGTCGATGTGCCGGGCGCTGAGGCTGAGCACCATCAGGCTCAGCGAATGCATCGCACACGTGGCGTAAGCGACGTGATCCGAATACCGCAGGGCGGCCACCAGCAGCGACAGAAAGTAGTAGAAGCGGAACGGGCTGCTCAGACCAGTGTCGAAGTAGCACAGCAGCCCGATGAACACCGCCTCCATTGAAGACACCAGCAGCGGCCAGCCACGGAGAAAGACCTGACCGCGATAGCTCCAGATCGTATCGACCAGCGCGTAAATGCCGCCCAATGTCAGGATCGCATTGAGGATCGGCCGGTGCTCCGGCGTCTCGCCGAGCACGTTCACCAGCAGATAGCCGACGATCACCCCGAACCAGCGGATCTTCAGCGTGATCGATTCGGCCGCCAGATCGAACCGCAAGTGCTCGCCCGGCGTCGCGGACTCCGTCGCGACCGGCGGCCGTCCGTCACCCCCGTCGGTCCCGGGTGCGGGCTCGGAGCGACGAACCGCCGTTTCGCCGGCCGTCGCGGCGCGGGCCGTCTCCGAAACGGATGTGTCGGCCGAGGCCGGGACCGGAACGGGCGACAAG
The DNA here is from genome assembly GCA_003696385.1 of Planctomycetota bacterium. GTDB lineage: Bacteria > Planctomycetota > Planctomycetia > Planctomycetales > Planctomycetaceae > J052. The sequence goes on from RFHO01000462.1 coordinate 1,960, forward strand.
CTGTTCATCGGCGACTGGCAAACCTGCGGAAAACGACGCGGCCGGATCCCGCGCCGACGCCGCCTGTCCCGCGGTGAGGACATGGCCGTCGGCGCATGGCGAACCCTGCGAAGAAAGGTCCGGCGATGGCATCATTCCGTGCCATGCGGGGAGCGCTTATCATACGATGCAACGCAGTCGGCGTCTCGTCGATGGGTGCCCGGCCGATTGCCGGTTGTGACGACGGCACCGACCGACATCCTGGTTTCCCCAATCCCGCCCGTTCGAATGGTGGCGTTTCCGTACTGGACGCACCGACCGGCTGCCGAAGAGACATCGTGCGGACCACGGCGTCGTGCGGTCGAGTCGCTCGGAGCAGGCGGCGGGATGACAACGTCGGCGGCGTCATGCGGCGCCCGGCGCTTCGACGGCGACAGGGCCGCCGCGACGGGGGCGGAGGACCGTCCCCACCGGGACAGCGGTCGCCGAGGGAAACCGACGGCCGGCTGTGGGAGGGAAGGAAGCAACCAACCGTCCGCGTGAAGGGAGGGAAGGATGAACGCCTCGACGCCGTCATCGCTGACGCCGCTGGAATCTCTGGTCGCATGCGGCACGAAACTGTGGTTGGACAGTGTGGATCCGGACCTGGTCCGTGAGAGCCTGGGGTACCGCGCCACGGGAGCCACATCGAATCCGGCAATCATTTCGGCGCTGATTCAGTCCGGGCGTTTCGACCGCCAACTGGTCGAACTGATCGACCGCGGCCTGGATGACGACGCGATCGCCTGGGAGCTGGCCGACCGACTGGTGCGCGATGCACAAGAGCTTTACCGCCCCGCCTTCGACAGCAGCGGCGGCGACGACGGATACGTGAGTTTCGAGCTGGATCCATTGCTCGAGGACGCCGGCTGCCCGTTGAGTTTCGACCAGCGGGTGGCACGGTACATCGAACTGGGGAAACACTGGTCCGCCGGACACCGCAACCGGATGATCAAGGTTCCCGCGACCGAAGCCGGCATCGCCGCTCTGGAAGAACTGGTCGCGGCGGGCGTGACCGTCAACGTGACCTTGTTGTTCACGATGCGACAGTACCGACAGGCCCGCGATGCCGTGTGGCGCGGGGCGCAGCGCCGCGAATCACTGGACGGCTTCAAGTCGGTCTACAGCATTTTCGTCAGCCGCATCGACGCTTATACGCACACGCACGTCCCGGAGCTGTCCGCGGCCGCTCAGGGGCTGGTCGGCATCGTCAATGCAAAACGCATCTGGCGCGAGAACCAGCGGTTCTGGTCCGAACACCCGACGCCGCTGAAACAGGAAATCGTGTTTGCCAGCATGGGAACCAAGCTGCCCGGCGATCCGCCGGACAAGTACGTCGAGGCCCTGGCGGGTTCGGACATCCAGACGAATCCGCCGGCGACCAATGCGGCCGTGCAGAAGCTGGGCAAGCGGTACGTGCGACGGATCGACCAGATGCCCGACGACGCCGTGCTGAGCGAGATCGACCAACGCGTGGACTTCGAACGCATGGAAGCCGTGCTGATGGCCGAAGGCGTGGAAAAGTTCGCCGAACCCCAGCGGGCGTTGCTCGAGTTGATCGGACGCAAGCGGGCCACACTGACGGCCGCGTCCTGAGCGAGAATGCCGCTCCCGCCCACCCGCGGGGCGCCGGTCTGCCGGAGGCTTCGGAAATGTGATTGCGACGGCGCGCCGATCGGCGGCGTAACGACCACCGCCAATATCGCGCGCCGCCACTGTATGTCGACCTCTTTTCACCGGGGAGTGTTCATCGAACATGCTTCAGAACCGGGAACGAATTCATCGACGCCGGCGGCCCACGCTGGCTGGTTGGC
>RFHO01000073.1 GCA_003696385.1 Planctomycetota bacterium
CCGGCGGGGTGTCCAGCCGCCCGTTCAATCGTCAGTGGAAAGCGCACGCCATGAGCATACTCGTCGATCGCGAAACGCGGGTCATCACGCAGGGGATCACCGGGAAATCGGGGCTGTTTCACTCGATCCAGTGCCGCGAGTACGGCACGCCGGTGGTCGGCGGCGTCACTCCCGGCAAGGGCGGGACGACGGTCGAAGGGTTTCCGGTCTTCGACACCGTGGAGCAGGCGGTACGCAAGACCGGGGCGAACGCATCGATGGTCTTCGTCCCGCCGCCGTTCTGTGCCGACGCGATCCTGGAAGCCGCCGATGCCGGCATCGAGCTGATCGTGGCCATCACCGAAGGCATTCCGGTGTTGGACATGGCCAAGGTCATGGATCTGCTTACCGAATCGAACAGCCGGTTGATCGGCCCGAACTGTCCCGGAGTGATCACGCCAGGTGTGGCCAAGATCGGGATCATGCCCGGATACATTCACCGGCCGGGGACGGTTGGCCTGGTCAGTCGCAGCGGTACGTTGACGTACGAGGCAGCTTGGCAGATCGGCCGGGAAGGATTGGGCCAGTCGACCGCGGTCGGAATCGGCGGCGATCCGATCGTGGGAACCAATTTCGTGGACGTGCTCGCGCTGTTCGAGGCGGATCCGGGAACCGAGGCGATTCTGTTGATCGGTGAGATCGGCGGAAATGCCGAACAACAGGCCGCCGCGTTCATCCGGGACCATGTGACCAAGCCGGTGGCGGCGTTCATCGCCGGACAGACGGCACCGCCAGGCAAGCGGATGGGGCACGCCGGCGCGATCATTTCGGGCGGTTCGGGTACTGCGGCGGAGAAAATCGCCGCACTGGAAGCGGCCGGTGTCGTCGTGGCCCGCTCGCCGGCAGACATGGGCCAAGCTGTCAAGGAAGCGATCGCACGCCATGGAAGCCGGAGCTGACGGGCGGTCGCCGGAGACGGGGACGGGCGATTCCGGCGGCCGCGCGACCGCGTCGTGGGCTGACATCGGGCGACGTTTGAGCAGGGTGGCCGAGAACGCTACCGTGCCGCCCACATCGTAGGAATCCGATCCACCGCACTCTCCTCTCGAATTGCCGTGCGGTCGTCAAGCGGGCCGTTGCCGCGGTTCGCAGCGCATACTCCGGAGTTCACAACGGGAGTCGATCCATGAGCGAAAACGCCTCGACCGGCCTGAACCATCAGACGCGCGAGCAACAACTGCTTTTCTGGGGATGTTTCATCGCCCTGGTGACGACGGCGTTCGGCTTCATTGCTCGAATGTTTCTGATTTCGACGTGGCAAAAGGAGTTCGGCCTGGACCCTGCCGAATCCGGTCGGCTGGCGGGCATCGGCATCTGGCCGTTCGCGGTCAGCATCATCGGATTCAGCCTGTTCATCGATCGCATCGGCTACAAGACGGCGATGGTGCTGGCGTTTCTGGGACACATGACCTGGGCCGTGATGGGCGTGGGCGCGTACTTGTTGTCTCAGCAGGGGCAGACGGACACGGCCTATTCGCTGTTGTACTGGGGCAGCCTGGTGCTGGGGCTGGCGAACGGGACGGTGGAGGCGTTCATCAACCCGGTGGTGGCCACGATGTTCAGCCGGGAGAAGACCAAGTGGTTGAACATCCTGCACGCGGGGTGGCCGGGCGGGCTGGTGGTGGCCGGCGTGCTGACGATCTTTTTGGACTTCCTGCCCTGGGGCGCCAAGGTGGGGATGCTGGCCGTCCCGGCGCTGATCTACTTCTTCATGCTGATCCCGCTGAAGTTTCCGATCCAGGAGCGCGAAGCGGCGGGTGTTTCGTACCGCGAGATGCTGGCGGAATTCGGCGTTCTGGGGGCTGCGGTGGTCGGCTTCCTGGTGACGCTGCAATTGATGGACTTTTTCCAGGGCGTCGAGGCGGTGAGCACGAAGACGCCGGACGGCACGCTGGTCCTGGCGGGCTGGGCCAAGGCGATGTTCATCGCGATCGGCGTGGCGATCGTGTTGGCCTTCGGGATCTATACGCGTTCGCTGGGCCGTCCGCTGATGTTCTTTCTGATTCTGATCATGATGCCGCTGGCCACAACCGAGATCGGCACGGACGGCTGGATCACCACGATCATGGAGGGTGTGGCGGAGGGCAAATTCCATCCGGGATGGATCCTGGTGTACACGTCCGCCATCATGATGGTGCTGCGTTTCTTTGCCGGGCCGATCGTGCATGCGCTGTCGCCGCTGGGGTTGCTGGCGGTCAGCAGCCTGCTGGCGATCGTGGGGTTGCTGTCGCTCTCCAATGCGGTCGGCGCGATGATTTTCGTGGCAGCGACGCTGTACGGGTTTGGCAAGACGTTCTTCTGGCCGACGATGCTGGGGGTGGTGTCCGAGCAGACCCCCAAGGGCGGCGCGCTGACGCTCAACGCCATCAGCGGCATCGGGATGCTGGCCGTGGGCACGCTGGGCTTCCCGTACATCGGAGCGTTGCAGGCCGAGCAGCAGATCCGCGCGCTGGAAGAATCCGAAGTCGCTCGGCGGATTCCCGGACTGATCGTCGATGGCAAGCTCCAGGCGGTCACCGACAAGGTGATTTACGAAATCATTTCGTACACCATCGTGGATCAGGAAAAGCTGCGCGAGATCGTCCAGCAGGCCGCCCGAAAGGACCCCCAACTGAACGCAGAAAAGGTACTGGCGGAACTCGACGCGGTGATTCAGCGTAGCAACCAGGCCGCTTTGGGCCGGATGGCGATGTTTCCGGGGATCATGCTGGCCGGCTACCTGATTTTGATCCTCTACTTCCGGGCGCAGGGGGGCTACCGGGCCCAGGTGCTGGTCGGTCACGAGGCCGAAGACGAAAAGTTCGTGGGGGGAGTCGAAGGCGCCGTCGAAGCCTGAAAGCTGTCCTGTGTCGGCCGGTGCGACTGCGTCCGCCGGCTGCTGAGCGGGCGGTTACGCTTGGCGGCTCGAGTTCGACCGTACCGGTCCGGCGCGATGGAGGCCGAACGGGGAGAAGACGCCATGACGAGCGAAGCCGCAGCGGGCTGGTCGCTGGCGGCGTTGTGTCTGGCCGTGGCCGTTTCGGAGTGTTGGACGGTCGGTCGGCCCTTACGGTTCTGCTTGGGCATCTCCGTTGGATTGCTGGGAGCCGGCCTGTTGATCGGTGTGGGGGATGCGGCCGCCGCCGCGATGGGACGAAACGGCGACGGCGGAGCGATGCTGTTGGCCGCGATGCTGGCCGCGGGATTCTGGGTGGGGCGGGCAGCGGGTTGGTCGTCGTGTGACGGTCGCAGGGTGGCCAACCCGCGTACCGAGTGAGCAAGCCGCCGCACGGTCCGCCGGCGGATGTGGCCGGGCGAAGCACATCGACGCTGCGGGAGCCCGCGGGATCGGCGTTCGACGTGACTCATGTGTATCGGTCGGGGAGAAGCCGGGGATGAACTTTCTGGCGAAGCTGGTTGGCTCGTTCGCGCAACCCGCCGCCGAGAACCCGACGGTGGCAATGATGGAAGCGGCGTTCCGTCACCACGGGATGGACTGGCGGTATATCAATTGCGAGGTTCCGCCGCAGTGGCTGGGCGATGCCGTGCGCGGGGCCTGGGCGATGGGCTGGGTGGGGTTCAACTGCTCGCTGCCGCACAAGGTCGCGGTGATCGACCATCTGGTGGGGTTGGGTGAGTCCGCGCGGATCATGCGGGCGGTCAATTGCGCCGTGCGTCAGGAGGACGGCTTCCGCGGCGAGAACACCGACGGCAAGGGGTTTTTGCAGAGCCTGCGCGAACGGATCGACCCGGCGGGGAAGACGATGTTGCTGTTCGGGGCCGGTGGAGCTGCGCGGGCGATCGCGGTCGAGTCGGCTCTGGCCGGAGTGAAGGCCATCGTGGTCGTCAACCGGACGCCCGAACGGGGCCACGAACTCGTCCGGCTGGTGAATGAACATACGCCGGCTGCTGCACGATTCGTGCCCTGGGAGGGCATCTTTGGAGTGCCGGCCGGCGTGGACATCGTCGTGAATGCGACCTCGATCGGGCTGTACCCAAATGTCGATGAGCGGTTCCCGGTCGATTTTTCCGCGTGTGGGCCGCAGACGATCGTGGCGGACGTGATTCCGAATCCGCCGCGGACGCGTTTTCTGCGGATGGCGGCCGAACGTGGCTGCCCGACGCTGGATGGACTGGGCATGCTCGTCAACCAGGGCGTGATCAGCATCCGGTTGTGGAGCGGTGTGTCGGTCGATCCAGGCGTGATGCGGGCGCGGCTGGAGGAGATCTTTTCCGCGGGCTGATCGGGCCTCCGGGTGCTGGCGCGGCCGCTGCGATGCCGTCGCTCTCGCTGGGATGCTCCGCGGCGGTGGTCAACGTCACCGGATCGGTCCGGCCGGGTGGTTCGTTGCGAAGTGTCGAGCGGCGTGCAGAGGTCCCGTCGGCGGGAGGCGCGCAGGCCGCGCGTCACGTGGACGTGGCCGCGCGACGCAGGCGGTCGTTGATCGCCCGGCCCAATCCGGTGTTCGGGACAGCGATCGCGATGATCCGCCTGGCCGGTCCGGCGTCGAGCCGGCGCAGGGCGGCGAAGAGGTTGCGGGCGGCTTCCACGTCGGAGCCTTCCGGCGAGAGCGTTTCGACGTGGACGAAGCGATCCGCCCACTCGGCGGGTGGCGGGCCGAGGGCGAGCCAACCGACGGGGCCGGTCAGCAGTTCGGCGGGGACGTCCTGCGGACGCTCGAAGAACTTCAGCGGTGTGCGCGGCGCGTAGTGCCGCGGCAACATACCGGGCGATGGCGCGCGTTCCACTGGTGCATCGGCGGTTTCCGTCGGTGTGTGCGGGGCATGGTGCACGGGAATTCCAAGCCCCTCGATCGCTTCGGTCGGAACACCGCCGGGGCGGAGCAACAGAACGCCGTTCGCGGTCGGCTGGACGACGGTGGACTCGACACCGACCGAGCAGACACCTCCGTCGAGCACCAGCGGGATGCGGCCAGCGAGCTGTTCGACGACGGCCTCCGCGTCGGTCGGACTGACGCGGCCGAACAGGTTGGCGCTGGGAGCCGCGACGGGGACGGCGGCCATTCGGAGCAGTCGGCGGGCGAGCGGTGCCGACGGCATGCGTACGGCGACGGTCGGCAGTCCGGACGTCACCAGATCGGGGACGCGGGGCTGCTTCGGCAGCACCAGTGTCAGAGGGCCCGGCCAGAAGGCCTTGATGAGGCGTTGCGCAAGCGGCGGGACGTCGCGAACGATTTGCGGCAGCAGGCCGAAGTCGCCGAGATGGACGATCAGCGGATCGAAAAACGGCCGTTGTTTGACGGCGAAGACGCGCGCGACCGCATCGGCGTCCCACGCGTTGGCTCCGAGGCCATAGACCGTTTCGGTCGGGAAGGCCACCAGCCGCCCTTGCCGCAAGGCGCGGGCCGCCTGGGAAATGTCGGTGGTGACGACGGTCGGCGTGTTCTGATATCGTTCGTCCGGCATGGACTGATGCATTGAAGGGACGACAACACCCCGGCAACGGGACTTCGGGAAGACCGGTGGTTCGCCGCCGGACGGACGGCCCGGTGCGGGGTGTGCCGGAAGGCGGTCATCGGAGCGAGCCGCAGGTCCGGGACCACCCAGACCCTGTTCGGCGAGCGGCCGCTGCGGCGGGAACGGAATGATTGTAGAACGTTTCCGCGGGTGTTCCACGCGGAACCGCTTCGCGGATGCCCGGAAGCAACAGTGCGATGACACAATACGACATCATCGGCGACGTTCACGGTTTCGCCTCGGTGCTGAAACGCACGCTGGCGGATCTCGGATATCGCTGCCGCGGCAAGACGTGGTTTCACGCGGAGCGGACGGCGGTCTTCGTGGGCGATCTGATCGATCGGGGGCCCGAGGTTGCCGAAACGCTGCAGATCGTCCGGCGGATGGTCGACGGCGGACATGCCCAAGTGGTGATCGGCAATCATGAATTCAATCTGATCGCTTTCCACACTCCCCGACCGAACGAACCGGGCGAGTTCCTGCGGCGGCGCAGTGAGCGGCACAGACGCCAGCACAGGGCGACGCTGGAGCAGCTCACGGAGGCACAGCTTCGCGATGCGCTGGACTGGTTTCGCGGTCTGCCGGTGGCGCTGGAGCGGGATGGTTTTCGCGTGGTGCATGCGTGCTGGTCCGCGCCGCACCTGGAGGTGTTGCGGCGGACACTGGCGGACGGCGGAGGCCGATTCACCGAGGAAGTGATGGTCCGCTTGTGTCGCCGTGGTACGGCGGAATTCGATGCGGTGCAGACCGTGCTGAAGGGGCCGGAGCTGTCGTTGCCGGCCGGCGTGCAGTACAGCGACGCGGATGGAAATCTGCGTGATACGGTGCGGGTGCGTTGGTTCGGGCCGCGACCTCCTCGGCTTCGTCTGCGGGCCTTGTCGTTTCCGCGCAACGATCGGCTGCCGGAGATGGACGTTCCGCCGGCGGCGGTTCCGAACGTGCCGTGCTATACGGAGGACGAGCCGCCGGTGTTCTTCGGCCACTACTGGCTTCCGCCTGGAACGCCGCCGCACCTGCAGGCGCCCAATGTCTGTTGCGTCGACTACAGCGTGGCGGTCGGGGGCCCGCTGGCGGTGTACTCGCACCAGTGCGGATCGGCATTGGACGCATCGCGACTGTGGTTGAAGGACAGCCAGAACGAGGCGGCTCGACGGGCGCCTGCGGCGCTCCCGGGCGGTCTGTCGAGCGCCGGCGGGACCGGTCCGTGAATGCCCGCATGGGCCGCCTCAGCGGAGGCGTGCCTGGAAGGTGATCACGCCGCCGGAATGACCCGGAAGCGGTTTTTCGAGTTCGAAGGTGAGTACGACGCTGCCTTCTTCGTTGTCTTCGATCGTCAGCGATCCGGGAAGGTCGGCCTGCGCGCTGTCTTCGATGAACTCGAGGCGAGGCGTCAGATTGTCGACGATGCGGATGTGATACAGCGGCCGGTCGCCGAGATTGTCGAAGCGGATGGTGAAGGTGATCACGTCGCCGGGCCGGGCGACCCGTTTGTCGGCCAGTTTGACGATCCGCAGCCGTCCCTTCTTCAGATGCTCCAGGCTCCGCCCAACGATCTCGGCGGGACGGAACCGGGCCGTCACTTCGTGCAGTGAAGCGGTCTGGGCGGCGATCACGGGGAATTCGTCGCGGGACCACTGCAACGCGGCCTTCAGGCCGTAGGCCAACCGCGGCTGATCGGCCTGATCGACGCGCCCCGTCTGGAGGAAGGCGACGTCCTGGAAGGCGTTCAACAGTTTGACGTGACGGACGACCGCCAGCGCCTGGTGCATGGTGCGGCCGGCGCTGGCGCCTTCCAGGCCGCTGGCCCGGCTTCGCATCCGTGCTGCGACAACCTTGGCGTTCTGCTGGCTGGTATCGAGCACCGACCGTGCGCCGACCGCGGAGCTGCGTCGGCGGTCGCGCGTGTAGGCGAGCTTCTCGACCTGCGTGTCGGAGCCGATGCCGCTGACCGTCTGGACGGCGCCGAAACGCGGGGCGTAGATCGCGACGCGATTCGTCGGCAGAACATGTCGCCGTCCGGCCTCGTCGGAGAATTCGGCGACCGTGTCTTCGGTTTCCAGCCCGTAGCGGCTGAAGGTGTCGTAGTGCACGGGCTGTCCGCGATCACCGCCGTCCAGCAGGTACTCGTCGGGGTGTGTGACGGCCTGCGCGTTCGTTCCGCTGGCGGCTGAGGTTTGTTCGGCCGGAGTGGTGGGATCGGCCGCCGGGGTGTTCGAGGTCGCCGCGAACGAAGCCGACGCGGCGCCGCCGGCCTGTTCGACCGGGAACCGCGGCTCGGCAGGAGCAAAACGAACCGCCGAAGCGACGACCGAGGACGATGCGTCCGCCGCGGAAGCCTCATGGTGCGGGTGGGCGTGCTTCGCGGCCGGAGCGATCGGCCATCCCGGCTGGTTGTTCGCCGCACCAGTCGACGGGGTATGGAC
>RFHO01000463.1 GCA_003696385.1 Planctomycetota bacterium
CCTTGCCATTGCTGATCTTTCTCGGCCTGACCGCAAACATCGCCAACGCGACGAACCGCGTTGCCATTCTGCTTCAGAACGTGGCCGCGGTGGCGGGTTTTCGGCGGCACGGTGTCTTCGACGGCAAGATCGGGGCGTTCGTGGCGCTTCCGGCCGTGCTGGGAGCCGCGGCGGGAGCCTCGGTGGCGGCACGCGTGAAGCCCGATCGACTGGAGCGGGTGATCGGCGTGGTTCTGCTGATGGTGTTGCTGTCCCTGCTGATGCGCCCGCAGCGATGGTTGCAAGAGGCATCGTCGGGACAACAACGGTTCGATGCCTGTTGGCGGAACCCGGCGGCGTATCTGCGGCAATGGCCGGTGTACCTGGCCGTGGGGTTTTACGCCGGTTTCGTGCAGGTGGGCGTTGGCGTGATCCTGCTGGCAACGCTGGTCTGGGTGGGCCGCATGGATCTGGTCCGCAGCAACGCGCTGAAGGTGTTCGTCATCCTGTGGTGCGCCGTGGCGGCGACGGCCGTGTTCGGAATGCACCGGCAAATCCGCTGGGACGTCGGTCTGGTGCTGTCGGTGGGAAACATGAGCGGTGCGTGGACGGCGGCTCATCTGGCCGCCACGCGGGGGAGCGAATTCGTGCGGATCGTGTTGATTCTGGTTCTGGCGTTCAGCAGCTTCAAACTGCTGGGTGGGGTCGAGCTGCTACAGAAGCTGGTGACGGCTTAGCCGGCAGCCGATAAAGCGCCGCTTGTCCTGCGGCCGTCCTAGCCGGTCTTCAGCGGCGCGGTCACATCGCCGAAACGTTCCAGAACACAGGTCTTCAGTGCGGCGAACTCGGGTGTGTCGATTCGACCACTCTCGACCAGTTCTTCCGCCACGCGGTACGCTTCGAACAGCATTTTCTGGTCCCGCGGCAACCGGGCCGCTCGCAGCGGCAGCCGACCGTGCTGGCGCGTTCCCAAGACGTCCCCGGGGCCCCGCAATTCGAAATCCACTTCGGCGATGGTGAATCCGTCGGCATGTTTTTCGAGTGCCTCCAACCGTGCCACGGCGTCTTCGGTTCGGCTTTCGCTGAACAGCAGGCAGTAACCCTGAAACCGGCCGCGTCCGACCCGCCCGCGGAGCTGATGCAGCTGCGACAGCCCGAAGCGGTCGGCGTCGAGCACGATCATCAGCGTGGCGTTGGGTACGTCGACGCCCACTTCCACGACCGTCGTGCAGACCAGCACGTCCAGCTCACCCTGCCGGAACAGCTCCATTGCACGCAGCTTTTCTTCGCGAGGCATGCGGCCGTGCGCGAGTCCCACGCGAAAGCCTCGCAGTTCGCCGGCCTGCAGTTCCCGGGCCGCTTCGACCGCGCCGATTCCGCCGACCGCAGACGCGTCGTCTTGTTCGTCACGTACGGTGGGTTCCGGATCGGGCGGCGACTGCGCGGACCCGGCGGCGGGGTCGGCGATGTCTGCTGCAGGGGCGAACAGGCCGCCGGAAGCGGGGACGCCCGCGTTGGCGGTTCCGGCGAACGCCTCGCCGCCGACCCGCGGGCAGACGACGTACGCCTGGCGGCCTTCCTTCAGTCGTTCGCGGACGAATTGCCAGGCGCGCCGCCGACGCTCTGCGGAGTCCACCCGATACGTCGCGACGGGCCGCCGTCCGGGCGGGAGCTGGCGGATCACCGTCACGTCCAGATCGCCGAACTGCGTCAGACAAAGGCTGCGGGGGATCGGTGTGGCGGTCATGACCAGCATGTGAGGGCACATTCGGTCGCTGGAAAACCACGCCCTCTGCATCACGCCGAACTTGTGCTGTTCGTCGATCACGACCAGTCCCAGACGCGCGAAGCGCACATCGCGCTGGATCACGGCTTGAGTGCCGACCACCAACTGGATCTGTCCTTCCCGGATCTGGTCCAGTGCGCAAGTCCGTTCCCTGTTGGTGAGCTGTCCGGTCAGCAGGATGCGCTGTACCCGGCTGTGGGCCAGCCATTCTTCGACGACCTGCCAGTGCTGGGCCGCCAACAGTTCCGTGGGGGCCATCAACGCCGTCTGGTAACCCGCAGCGATCGTGGCGAGCATGGCATACAGTGCGACCACGGTCTTGCCGGCTCCGACATCGGCCTGCAGCAAACGGTGCATGGCGCGGCCGGAGGCGAGGTCCTGGGCGATTTCACGCACGGCGCGGTTCTGATCGTCCGTCAACGCAAAGGGGAACAACGCGCGGATCCGGGCGTCGACTTTGGGCGTGATCTCGATGCGGGGCACATTGGAGACGGATTTCCACGCCCGTCGGCGGAGCAGGACGCCGAGCGAGAACTCCAGCAGATCATCCAGCAGCAGACGTCGCCGGGCCGCTTCGAAAGCCGTCGGCGAGGGCGGAAGGTGCACGTCGTGAATCGCCTGCCGAAGCGGTGGCACGTGCAGTCGCTGGCGGAATGACCGGGGAAGTGGATCCGCGACGCTTCCCAACCCGAATTGCAGACACTCACGGACGATCCGCCGCATCTCGCCTTGGGAAAGCCCTTCGGTCAGCGGATACCGACAGTAGGCCCCAGCCGCGGCGGAGTCGACCTCGTCGTCGGTCAGCCACTGCACCAGAGGCTGATTGACTTCCCACTGGTTCCGCCACCGGCGAAACCGACCGGAGAGAAGGACGAGGTCGCCCACCCGGAATCGCTTGACCACCCACGGCTGGTTGAACCACGTGGCGCGGACGGCGCCGTCTCCGCAATCGACGAGGATGGCCGTCAACGACCGATTCCCGGAAAGCGGACGCGCATCGATATCCACGACCACTCCGCGGACGGTCTGACGTTCGTCCACCTTGAGCTTGCGGACCGGTGTGACGTTCGTCAGGTCGATCACGTCCCGTGGGATCTGCCACAGCACGTCACGGACCGTTTCCAACCCGATACGTTGTAGCAGCGCCGCTCGGCGCGGGCCGATGCCGGGAACAGTGACCAGCGGCGTCGCAAGCCGGTCCGTCGAATGGTCCGTGACCGGTCGGCTCATGTGATTTTGGCGTGCGTACTTTGCGGAGGTCTTGGCAAATGGTTGAGGCGGGGCGCGCCTTCGAACGGCGACGCTTGCCAGCCGCTTCGATACCCAAGAGTCGTTTTCGGATTCGAAACCGAAAGCAAACGGCGAAGTCGGCCGGAGTACGCCGGCCGGCCGGCTGCCAGGTTCGGCAGACCGCGACGGCCGGGTGCTGGAGCAGCCAACCGCACCGCATTGTAGTCGCGGCGATCGATGTACAAGGCGCGGCCGCGCCGACCGCGGCGGCGAATCGATGCGTCAGTCGGGCCGGGGCGGGCTGCGGTGGGAAAAGCGTGCGCGCGAAAACGGCCCGACGCCCAGGCGTCGGGCCGTTTGTGGTCCACACAACGGTGACAGTCCGGCGCTGTTGCCCCGGAACGATCACCCGTCAGAAGTTGACGTTCTTGCCGTCGGAGACACCGCCCAGATTGATGTAGGTCGTCGAATCGATCACTTCGCTCAGGAAGTGGACCGAACCGTCGCCCATCAGGGCGTGCGCACCGCCTTCGTGGAAGCTCGCGCCGTTCTCCCAGCGGCAATTGTTGCACCCGTAGCCGTGCACGCCGTTGATCGGCTGCAGGTATGTGCCGGTGCCGATCTCCCAACGCATGCCACGACCGTCGACGACGTTGAGGATGTCCGTCGGACTGGCCGGCCGATAACCGCGGACCTCCATAACCATGATGGTGTTCGAGGTCCCGTCGGTCACGTCGGTCAGCCGCATGGATGAGTTGTAGAACATCATCCCGCGTTTGCTGAAGTTGCTCTGATTGCCGGCCGCCCACATCTGGTGCGCCCGACCGCCTGGTGGATCCGCACCACCATAGACGCCGAAGTAATGCACGATGTGGGCGTCGAATCCGTTGCCCGAATTCTTGTTCTGCAGCGGATGGCTGGGGCACAGATACACGTCGTAGCGACGTTTGACCGCCTGTTTGTTCACGCCGCCCGGGCCGCCATCCCAGCGATCGTTGAAGTCGATCTTGTCGTACTGGGGCCCTTCGTCGAGGAACGGCAGAATCAGCAGCATCCAGGTGCCGGTGGAGTTGCCCCAGTCGTTGGTGGCCCAGCTGAGGAACGCGGAGTTGTGCACTTCCAACATCGGCAGCACGCCGTAGGTGTCGTGGTAGTTGTGCAGCGCCAGCCCGATCTGCTTCAGATTGTTCTTGCATTGGCTCCGCCGCGCCGCTTCTCGGGCCTGTTGTACGGCGGGCAGCAACAATGCGATCAGGATCGCGATGATCGCGATCACGACCAGCAGCTCGATCAGCGTGAAGCCGCGACTGAGCCGCCGCCAACCGGGA
>RFHO01000464.1 GCA_003696385.1 Planctomycetota bacterium
CGAGCCCGTTCGCTGCGCAGCTGCCAGTGGGCCGCCGCGTGCGGACTGTCCATCCAGTGACGGTATTCCGCCACGTGGCATTGGCCACACGCCCGACTGCCGACGTAGTCCCCGCCCGCAGTCCGGATCCCGCACGCCGCTCCATTCGTTTCGCCTCCGACCCCCACCGACGCAGCCAGCAACAGGACCCCGCTCATTCCGGCAAGCCCCGCCACAGACGATCGCAGTTCGCGCAGAAGCAACCGGCGCCGGAGACGGCGAGTGCGATCCACGGACCGCCGGCCATGCGGCCCGCGAACCGGCTCCGTCCCGCCCTTCCGCAGTGAACGCTTCCCCGAAGACCGCCGTGACTGTGCCATTTGCGTGGGTCGTAGTTGGAAAGTCTCGCGGTGCCCTCAGCGGCACCATTGCCCGGGTTCTTCCGCCGGTTCCGCGCCGTGCTGTGTCTCCGCACCAACCTCCCGAGGCCGCCCGGATCGGCTTCACCGCAGTCCCGCCGCCATCCCGCCCGGCTGCTCGTGCCGCGATTTCCTGCCCGTCGCCGGTGCGGAACCGTCGGCCCCCGGCGCGGCGACCCGTCAGGCACGGCTGCTCGCCACATCGGCCCCGCGATCGCCCGTGCCCCTCACTGCGGCTGCGCTTCCGCCGCCGGAGAACGCACGACCGCCGTCGGCTCGGTCCGTTCGATCCGCGCAGCCGCGGCGGACACGATCGCCGACAGCCGAGCATACCCGGGACGTTCCGGGACCATCCGGACGACGAATCGCACGGGACGCTCGACCGGCAGCCGCGCGATCCGCACGCGGCGACTGTCGGCGCGACGTTCCACGGCGAACTCGACCGCCCCCGACCGCTCGAGTTCCACCGTGCCGAAGCGGACCGGTCCCCGGGCGGTCAATTCCAGGACGACATCCTGCAACGGATCCAGCGTGGTGTTGCGCAGGGTGACGACATAGGCGATCTGCCGCGTCGCCGGCACCGGGTCACCCGCATCCTCGACGAAGACGGTCAGCGGGGGCCGTGGCTCTTCGACCCGCACACACTGAGTGCGTCCGTCGACGGGAACGCCGTCGGCCGCGGCCTCGACCGCCACACAAGCCTGCTCGGTCGCCACCGAACACTCGTACTCCGCCGCCAGCCAGACGCTTTCACCGGGACGCAGATCGCCCAGCTTCCACCGCGCGGTGTCCGCCTTCAGTTCATAGTCGGAGGTGAGTTCGCGAACCTGCAGAGCGGCGTCGTGCCGCAGCGTGCACCACAGATTGCGCAGCGGGTGCTGCGCGTCATTGCGCAACTGAACCACGAACTCCGCCCGGCCGCCCCGAGTGACCACGGCGGGGGCCAGAACGAAAATGCTCAGCTCACGCGGCACCCATTCGATGCAGGTTTCCCGCCAGACGACTTCCCGGCCCTCCTGCGTGAGACGGAACCGCGCACAATGCGTGCCCTCCGTGTCGCATCGCAGCGTCAGGCCGATCGTCCGCTCGGCTCCCGCGTCAAGCGTCCCCAATCGCTGCTCGGCGCGGTGCCCCTCGCGGTCCGGAAACCGCATCGCGGCATCGAATTCCACGGTGATCACGACGTCATCGGCCGGCCGATCGCCCGTGTTGCGAACCGTCACCTGGAACGTCACCTGGCCGCCCACCACGCGGCGTTTTTCGGCCTGAACGTCCATCTGCAGCGTCGCCGGTACGGCCACCGACTCCAGCCGCGCCGCCGGCGGCCCGTCCGAAGGCCGGGGCGCTTTCCACTCCGCGCCCGTGCCGGTGGGACTTTCGGGAAGCGGCAGGACGGGGCCTTCCGAAGTCCCGGGCGCCCCCAGTCGGGGCTGCGGGACCTGTCGCGGCGGCTGGTACCGGGCCGGACCGCGACGCCGGCCGGCGGACTCTCCGCGGCCCGGATCCACCACACCGCCCTGCCAGTTGCCGTCGGACACCAGGGTCAGGCAGCCGCCGAGGGCGCAGATGATCGCCATCGACGCCACGATCCTCGACCTTCGAGAGACCGCATCGTTCCGCCACACCAGACGTGGGCGAAATCTCCGCGACACGACCGTTCTCCACGAATCGACTTCCGAAAGCCGCGCGGCACGCTTTCCAGACGCTCCGACCGGACTCCACGACCCGCAGCCGCCCGCCCCCATGAACCCGCAGGCCGCCGCACCGATCCCGTCGTTCGTGCCGCGACGACCCGCGCATCCGGCCGCCGAACCATGCAACCGGCACCACCGTGTCCGTCCCCCGACGGGTGGTCCGCTGCGGGACCGGCAGGTATAACAAAACGGTCACCTCGGGCCTATGCGAGTTTCCCCGGCGCAACGGACAGACGACCAATACCGGCCCGACGGCCGTCGGTCGATGGACTGCAGCGGCCGAGGTCCCGCTTCGGCGACGGACCGCCTCAGAATCGGAACCGTTCCCGATGCGCACCCCACGCTCCACGCTTGCGCAGACCGCTTCGTATCGCCGTCGCGCCCGCGGCATTCACGTCGTTCGCCTTGTGGCGCTGGCCGCGGCATTCGCCGGGCTGGGCGCGGTGACCGTTCCGGTGTCGGCCCAGATTGGGGGCGGCGGGAACCAGGGCGGCGGAGGAGGCCTGGGCGGCGGGGTTCCCGGCGGCATACCCGGTGGCGGCATCAACTTTCCCGGCGGCGTGCTGATCGATACCGACGGTGTGGTGGTCCGCGCCGCTGGCTCGGCCCGCGCGGTGCGGCTGGCCCGCATCCGCACTCTGGCAGCCCTCAAG
>RFHO01000465.1 GCA_003696385.1 Planctomycetota bacterium
CCGGGGGGCAGCATCCGGTAATTGTCGTGGTAGTTGTGCAGAGCCAGGCCGATCTGCTTGAGGTTGTTCTTGCACTGTGACCGTCGTGCCGCCTCGCGCGCCTGCTGCACGGCCGGCAGCAACAACGCGATCAGAATCGCGATGATCGCGATCACCACCAGCAGCTCGATGAGCGTAAAGCCCGTCCGCGGCACGATCGACGTTCGCGTCTGTGACTGTTTGCGTTGCCTCATTTCACGTTCCTCCTTCTACGACTACTGCGACGAAGAACAGTTGCCCGCGCCGAAAAAACGACGCAAAAACGACTCGGCCCGTTCGAAACCAATCAGGCCCGCTCGCTCCGGCGACGCAACACCCTCGCGGCCGCCGCGCTCGGTTCTCGAAAGTTGCTGCGTGCGAAGCTGTGTCCGAGCCGCCCCGGTTGTCGGAGCCGGCTCACTCCTCTTCTTCCTCTTCGGATCGCGGAGGTGCTTTGGCGTCCGATTTCAGCTCGAAGCGGAATTCGTTGGGACCTTCGGCGGTGACTTCGGCCGTCAAGCCCGAAGTCTCGCTGTTGTGATAGACCTCGGGAACCAGTGGAATCGATTCTTCGGCTTCCGTGCCGTCGGGCAGCTCTTCGCCCGCCTCCACCTTCCATGCCACGACGGCGACCTTGTACTTGCCGGGCTTCAGGCCGGTGACGGAGCCACTGGTCTTCACTTCGAACGTCCCATCCGGCTGAATCTGCCCGCTGGCGCTGGTGCCGTCCGGATCGACGGGATTAAAGATCACAACGCCCCGATCGATCGGTTTACCATCCAGCAGAACGACGCCGTGTGCCGTAGCTCCGGCCTCCTCCGGACCACCGCATCCCGTCATCGAGAACGTGGAAATCGCGGCGCAGACAACAGCACAATGCGCGATTTCCGCGAATAATGCCGACCTCCGCGGGAAACTGCGTTTCATGATGCCTCCTCGTTCGAAATGGAGAAAACTGAACCCGGATGAAAAACAACGCCGTCGCCGAAAACGCCCCGACCGTCGATCACACCTGGTTCGCTGCCGACGTGCGTGCGTCGCACCGCAGGGCAATGGGGCGCACGACCGCCGACGCCATGACGGGATGAAGAACGGAAGCCGGACCGACGGCCGGTCTGCAAAGAATCGGCGAATTGCGCTTTCGAACCTAGTGAATGGCTCGGGGTACTGCAAGTTCAGGCGGAGTGCTAATCTGCGTGACCGTGGACGCCGGATTGCAACGGCGCGGTCGCAGGCCGGAGTTTCATGACCCACGCCCCGAAGGGGAAACACCGCGGATCGCGGCCACTTCGCCAAGAACCGAAAGCACGGAGATCGTGAGTCGAACGCTGGAGGGCAATGCGTCGGAGATCGTCGCAGGGACGCGCGCGGCGTACGGGCGGCGCGTCGCGCGGCTGGCTGCGCCGGTGCTGTTGGAGCAGTTCCTTTCGTTCTGCGTCGGATTCTTCGACACCTACCTGTCCGGCCAGCTCGGCGTCGAATCGACCTCCGCGGTGGGATTCGCCGCATACGTCGGGTGGCTGGCGTCGATGCTGTTCAGCCTGGTGGCGGCCGGAACCACGGCCCTGGTGGCGCGGCAGTGGGGAGCCGGAGACCGCCAGGCGGCGAACCGCACGCTGAACCGCTCCGTCGCGCTGGCGTGCGTCGTGGGCCTGGGCATCTCCGTCGTGCTGTATGCCACGGCGCCGGTCTTCGTGGATCTGCTGGGGCTGGAGCGGCACTCGCGCGCGGTGGCCGTGCACTACCTGCGGTTCGAGTGCCTGGCGCACACGGGTACGGCAGTCACGCTGGCCGCGGCCGCCGCGCTACGCGGCACCGGCGACATGCGCACCCCGATGTGGGTGCTCGGGCTGGTCAGCGTGTTGAACGTCCTGTTTTCGGTGACGCTGGTCTACGGCGTGCGATTGCCGGTGGGCGAACTGCCGGCGCTGGGAATCGACGGCATCGTGCTGGGGACGGTTCTTGCGCGGTATTGCGGCCTGGCCGCGATGCTGGCGGTGCTGATGCGTGGTCTGGACGGCTTGCAGTTGCGCTGGCGCGAACTGCGGGTGCGGGGCGGTCTGGTGAGACGAATCCTGCGAATCGGCACGCCCGCGGCGATCGATGGAGCACTCACCTGGCTGGGGCATCTGCTGTTCCTGCGCATCATTTCGGGGCTGGATGCCGGAACGGGAGCGAGCGTGGCCTTTGCCGCGCACGTGGTGGGGATCCGCGTGGAAAGCCTGACGTATCTGCCGGCAACGGCGTGGGGCCTGGCCGCCTCCACGCTGGTGGGCCAACTGCTGGGGGCCGGACGTCCGGAAGAAGCCAGACGCGCCGGAGTGACCGCCGTCGTGCAATGCGCGATTCTGGGCGCGGTGATCGGCGTGACGTTCTTTGTCTTCGCCGAGCCGATCTTCGCCCTGATGCACGACGATCCGCGGGTCCGCGCCGCCGGCGTGCCGGCGTTTCGCGTGCTGGGACTGTTCCAGGTGGCGCTGGTGCTGTCGATCGTCTACAAGTTCGGCCTGCGGGGAGCGGGCGATACGCGTTTCCCCTTGTGGAGCAATCTGCTGGGCATCTACGGTATCCGGCTGCCGGTGGCGTACCTGTGCGCGTACGGATGGCCCGGCGGGCTGCTGGGAGCATGGACCGGGATGTTCGCCGACGTGACCGTGCGGGCGGTGCTGGTCGCATGGTGGTTCCACCGCGGCCGCTGGGTGCGCCTGAAGGTTTGACATGGGCGCGAGCGCCGGCACAGACTCGCACCGACGAACCGGGCCGGAGGCGAACTCGGGGATGCCTCGAACCGGCCCGCCCGAGCGCCGGCACATACTCGTACGGCCGAACGGGACTGCCGGCCGGGCGGCGGAACGGGTTGCGGTACGGCGCGGCGGCCGCGGCGACCCTGGCCACGGCGGGCGGGCCGGATGCGACGGTACACCGCTCGTGACCGTCCGCGGCAACATGCGGCAGGCGTGGGAAGTTTGGCGTGGGAAGCGGGATGGGGCCTTTGCCGCGCGGACCGCTGCTGGTCGTGCTGGGAGCCAGCAACGTCGTACCCGTGCGGGCGGGCGTCGTCGCGTCGGTGCGCGATGCACTCGGGCCGCCACGCTGCTACTTTGCCTGCGGTCACGGCCGCGGGTACGCCTTGGGCAGCCGCGTGCTGATCCGCTGGCTGCCGGCCATCCGCGATTGCGGCATGTGGGGGGCACTCTCCGACGCCGGGAC
>RFHO01000074.1 GCA_003696385.1 Planctomycetota bacterium
GATCGAAGAGTGACCGCGGGCGTTCGCTCGGGGATCTGCCGTGGCCGGAGCTGCTCGGGCCGATCCGGCGGTGACCGCGGAGCATCAGCGCGGGGCTGCGGTCGCCACTTGTCCCAGCGCGGTCGCGCGGTGCTGCCAATCGGACGCCGGATTTGGCACAATAATCGCAAACGTTCGGGCGACAAGGCGACCGAACGGCCCGTTGGCGACTGGGCATGGAGAACTGCGATGGTGGACGCGTTCAAAAACAGCCTGCAGGGGAGCGCATGCTGTTCGCACGCTCGCGGTGCGAATCGGAATGACGGCGGCGACTTCGCTGCACACGCCGGGCAGCGGCGTGCGACGGCCGGGGCGACGAACCGATCGCAGGATGGGACGTTCGGCGGGCGTCCGCCCGAGCGGACGGCCACGCGTCGGCGCGAGTCGGTGTCGGCCGTGCTGGTCTTGGTCGCGATCGCCTCTGGCGCCACATTCGCACTCGGGGACGCCGGTTTGGTTCGCTCGGCCGATCGACCCGCGTCGGGAGCGGACCGCGTTCGCTACAACCGCGACGTGCGGCCGATCCTGCGCGAAAACTGCTTCGCCTGCCACGGTCCGGACAGTGCGGCCCGGAAAGCAGACCTGCGGTTGGACCTTCGGGAGGAAGCGATCGCGGCCGCGGCGATCGTGCCGGGCAAGCCGGACGAGAGCGAATTGGTCCGCCGGATCCTTTCGCAAGACCCGGACGAGCAGATGCCGCCGCCGGAGCTGAAGAAGCACCTGACCGACGAACAGAAGGCGACGCTGGTCCGCTGGATTCGGGAAGGTGCGGAATACGAGCCGCACTGGTCACTGATCCCGCCGCAGCGGCCGCCGTTGCCGGATGTCGCCGCCGCGCTGGCGGAGCACCACGCGTTCTCGCCGAACCAGCGCGCTGCGCTGGCCGCATGGCCGCGCAACGCGATCGATCGGTTTGTCCTGGTGCGTATGCTCGATGCCGGGCTGGTTCCGGAGCCGGAAGCGGACCGGCGCACACTGGCCCGTCGCGTGAGCCTGGATCTGATCGGCCTGCCGCCCTCGCCGGAGGATCTCGAAGCATTCGTGAACGATCCCCGGCCGGATGCGTACGAGCGGTTCGTCGACCGATTGCTGGCGTCGCCGCATTGGGGCGAACACCGCGGACGCTACTGGCTGGACGCCGCCCGCTACGCCGACACGCACGGCTACCACTTCGACAACTACCGCGAGATGTGGTCGTATCGCGACTGGGTCATCAAGGCGTTCAACGAAAACATGACCTTCGATCGCTTCACGATCGAGAATCTGGCGGGAGACCTGCTGCCGAACGCCACGCTCGACCAGAAGATCGCCTCCGGCTTCAACCGTTGCAACATGACCACCAACGAGGGGGGGATCATCGATGAAGAATACCTCGTGCTTTACACACGTGACCGGACCGAGACGGTGGCGAAGGTCTGGCTGGGAATGACGGCCAACTGCGCGGTGTGTCACGATCACAAGTTCGATCCGCTGACCCAGCGCGAGTTCTATCAGATGGCGGCGTTCTTCAATAACACCACTCAAAAGGCCCGCGACGGCAACATCAAGGACACGCCGCCAGTGATCCGCGTGCCGCTGCCCGAAGATCGCGTGCGCTGGGAAGAACTCCCGGAACTGATCGCCGCCGCACGGCAGGCCCGACAGCGGCGTCGCGAGCAGGCACGGCCCGCTTTCGAACGCTGGCTGCGGGATGCGCGGCCGGATCAGTTGAAGGAGCCGCTGCCTGCGGAGGGCCTGCACGTGCACGCGCCATTCGGCGAGGGGCGAGGTGCGGAGACGGTGCTGGATATCGACGGAGAGCCGCGGCGTGTTGCGCTGCAGCCGGGAGCGACCTGGACGGACGGGCCCAATGGTGCGGCGATCGCGGTGGAAGGATCCGTGCTGGAATTGCCGGATGCGGGACGCTTCGACGGCAAGACGCCCTTCACGTGCGCCGCATGGATCAAGGTTCCCGCCGCGGAAACGTATGGTGCGATCTGTGCGCGGATGGACAACACGCGGGCCTACCGCGGCTGGGATTTCTGGATGCAGCGCCGGCAGATCGGCACGCACATCATCAACAGTTGGTCGTCGCGGGCGCTCAAGGTCGTTGCGCGGACGCAGGTGCCGGCCAATCGGTGGGTGCACGTGGCCGTGACGTACGACGGGTCGCAGAAGGCGTCCGGCGTGAAGGTGTACTACGACGGCAAACCGCAGCCGACCAATGTGGAAGCCGATCGGTTGAGCGTGGCAGACATCGAAGCGGACGTGCCGTTTCGCATTGGGCAGCGGCACAGCAGTGAGCCGTTTCTGGGGTCGCTGAGCGATCTGCGGATCTATCGCCGCGCTCTGGCCCCCGGCGAAGTGGAGCGGCTGGCGGGCGTGGGACGGATCGCGGCGATCCTGGCCAAGCCCGCCGGCGAACGGACCGCCGCAGAACGCGAGGCGCTGTTCGCGTACTGGCTCAACGTGTTCGATGCGGAATACCAGCGACTCGACCGCCGACTGACGTCGCTGGAGACCGAACTGCGGGCGATCGAGGCGCGCGGCACGGTGGCCCACATCATGCAGGAGCGGCCGACGCCGGCATTCGCGTATGTGCTGTTTCGCGGCGACTACGACAAGCGGCGGGAAAAGGTGAGGCCGGACGTACCGAGCTTCCTGCCGCCGTTCCCCGAAGGTGCGCCGCGCAATCGCTTGGGATTCGCACAGTGGCTGCTGCTGCCGGAGCATCCGCTGATGGCCCGCGTGACGGTCAACCGGTTCTGGCAGGAGGTGTTCGGCACGGGTATCGTGCGAACCGCGGGCGATTTCGGCATTGCCGGCGAATTGCCGTCGCATCCGCAGTTGCTGGACTGGCTGGCGGTGGAATTTCGCGAAACCGGCTGGGACGTGAAGCGGCTGTTCCGTCTGATGGTGACATCCGCCACTTATCGGCAGCGGGCGGCGGCGGGGCCGGAGAAGTGGCAGCGCGACGCGGAAAACCGTCTGCTGGCACGAGGGCCGCGGTTCCGCATGGACGCCGAGATGATTCGCGATTACGCGCTGGCCGCCAGCGGATTGCTCGTGCCGCGGATCGGTGGGCCGAGTGTCAAACCATACCAGCCGCCGGGCGTGTGGGAGGCGATCGCGATGAACGTGAGCAACACACGCAAGTACGTGCGGGGTACCGGCGAGGACCTCTACCGCCGCAGCGTGTACACGTTTATCAAGCGGATGGCTCCGCCGCCCGCGATGGACATCTTCAATGCACCCAACCGCGAATACTGCGTGGTCCGCCGCGATCGGACGAATACCGCTCTGCAGGCTCTGGTGACGTTGAACGACGAGCAGTTCGTCGAGGCCGCGCGCGTTCTCGCACAGCGGGCGCTGACGGAAGGCGGAACGGCATTCGA
>RFHO01000466.1 GCA_003696385.1 Planctomycetota bacterium
GCCTCCGCCCCGCGATACTCTGCGCCGGCCACGCCAAGCCGGTCGCACCGCCCGGCGATCGCTCGCTAACAGCCGACAAACGCTCTGTTGGACACGGCCGTCCGCCGGCCCGACTCGGCTGCGCCCCCCGCTCTGTTCCCAAATCGCGCGGTCGATCCGAGGCCACATCCGGGCATCTCTGCGACGGAACGCCGCCACGGGAAGTTCGCCGAACCGCATCTGCACGAATTCCGCAACGGCGCGGCCCAACGTGTCCATCGGTTCGCCGGCACGCCGGACAGGTCCACAAGGCCGATTCGGCCCGGTGAGAAAACGCCAGTGACGTCGAGGCAGGACAGCTTGGCCCGAAGGCCGGAAGGTCATTGCGCCGCGGCAGTCTAGATCGCCGTCACCGACTGTCCAACATCAGTTTCGGATGACGACCGGTACCCACCGCCCATACCGGTCACCTACGTACCCCCGCCGCCGGATGTTCGGCGACCCAGCGCCGAAGAACCCCGCGTGTGCGTTTCCCGTCCAGATACTCTCCCGCCAGGCGGGCAGGCTCCGTTTCGGGATACTCTTCGACCAACTCCTTCAGCCACCGCCGCGCCACGTCGTCGCGGCCCTGCTCGAAGAAACGCAACGCCAGACGCAACTTGCTGGCCGCCGCCCGCCGGCGGCGCATCCGCTCCCGGCCGTCCACCGCGCCGCTCCGGCCGTCCGCTCCCGCCCCTTCGATCACACGCTCCGCTTGGGAAACCTGGTCATCTGCGGGACGGCGTTCCGGATTCGACGCGATCTGCGGGACAGACGCAGGGCCTTCAGCCGCCCGCGCTTTTCGGCGCTCGGAATCATCCACCGCTTGTCCCGCCGAACGAACCTCGTTCACGACCTCGGCACGCCGCCCGGTCAGCCGCCTCACCCATAGAACATCCCCCTGATACCAGCTCACGCCAACCAGCGCCACGCTCACCACCGTCGGCAGCAGGAACGCCGCAAGCTGTGCGGGCCCCACACGGTTCCGCGACCTCCGGCAGGAATGCGTCTCGCAGCCGCTCAAAGCCGATCGCCCCCTGTCGGTGCCGCCCGCTGGCGTTCCATTTCCCAGCGACCAACCGCGGATTCAACACCAACGACGCAACATGCGGATCGCGTCGATTGCCCAACGAGACGCACGCCACTGCTCAAGCGCAAGTGCTTCGCCACGTGGCGGCTCGAGTGTGGCCAGTCCCAACACGCTGAGCTCTGCGTCCGGCCGGCGGCGGGATAGAAACGCACGGTCCGGTGGTTCGGGACAGGCGACCCCGCGCATCCGTCACGGTTCAGGCCGCGCCGCCACATCGTGGAACAGGTCCTGCAACCGCGCAGCGTCGGCACCGGCCATCGGCGCCGCGGCATTGGTCGCGGACGAAGCCGCACCGTTTTCCAGCCCCTGCACGAAGGCATCGGGAGTGAGCGTCGACCAGTCGGCGACGCGCCGCCAGTCCACCGGCCAATGCAGTCGTACCGATTGGCCACCCACTTCGTACGCCCCCCACAATGCTTCCCATTCCTCGTACGCGGTCACCTGCTCCGAAGCCGACTTGCCAAAACGCCAGAACACGCGGATGCCGTCATAGACGTTCCGTTCCCCGTTCCATCGCAAAAGGCCGCGAAGCCCTTCGGAATCGTCGCCGCCTTGCATCAGGATCATCGGAGCATCGACCGTCGCCACCACACAGCTGCGGACCGCGGCGGCCACCTGCGGCAGCGTCCGTTGCACACCACCGGCGTCCAGCTCCAACAGCGCCCCTCGTGTGACGAACGTGCTGTAATCGAAGCGGCATTCCAGAGTTCCGCCCTCCGACGGCGGCATGAAGTCGCCCGTAACCCGAACCACGTCCCCGGTTGTCGCGACCAGCGTCCCCGAAACGATCAACCGCAACGGCGTGCTCTGGGCCACCACGAACAGGTCGCCATCCCCGCGAACGACCACGTTCGACAGCTCGACCTCGGGAACCATCGGCGCATCGGACGCCTTTTTCATCATCTTCATGTCCGGCCGACGCGGCTGCGGCTCGTGTGTGCAACGCACCACAGCCGTCTCGGCCGCTCCGCCCGAGACGGTCACCACCGTGTCGCGCAGCCGCAGCCCCTGAGCCGAATTCATCGCGAACAGCGCGTGATCGCCGCCACTTCCGCCCGGGGCCGAGCGAAACCGCACGTGCAGCCCCACCAGCGTCAAAGAACCGCCGTTGATCCGCAGCATCTCCCGGGACCAGTCGGCCCCCACCGGGGGCGCGAATTCGAGCACGGGCCGGAAGCCCATTCCGCCACGTATCACCACGTTCTTGCCATGCACGACGACCGGTGTCTCGCTGCGCACGCCGTCGAAACGGCACTCGATGGTCCCACCATCCGGGACGGCCGCCAAGGCCGCTTCAAGGGTGCGAAACTCCTCCGCTTCGCGTGTCTCCGCCGGCAACACCCGGAAGACCGCGCGCTTCTCGCCGGTCGCGACGGCCGCCGAGGAAGACGCCGGTTGTACCGACTCCGTCACCGTGGACCGCGTCCCGGCGCCGTTGCTTCCCTTGCCGCCGCCCGCAACGGCAGACGCATCCGACGCGTTCGGGGCTGCGCTGTGTCCGCCCTTCTCGGAGCCACTCCGCTCCGCCCCGGCATCCGCGACCGTTTCCGCTCCCGATCCGCCGGTGGCCGGACGTGTGCCCGCCGACTCCGCAGCCTGAGTTGCCAGATCGTGCCGGTCCGTCGGCACGATCGGCGACGCGTCCCCACGCCCCGATTCCCCGGAGGACACAACCGCAGCGCCGCCAAGCCCCTCTGCTGGCCCGACCGGCGTCCCGGAGACCGCATTCCCGGCCGGCACCCGCGGGAATTCGCCCAAGCGGCCCGGCGGCGCCACACCGCCACCGACATCACCGGGTTCCACACGCAGCCAACCGGATGTGCCCGCCCATTCCGCACCCACGGCCGCAATCAGAATCAGCGCTCCCGCCAACAACCAACCCAGATGCGTGCGGATCTGCGAGCGGAACGGAGGCGCCGCCGGCATCCCCGTCGCCGAACCGTTCAGAATCCCGTATTGCCGAGCCACCCGCTGCAGATCGACGATCAGTTCTTCCGCGGTCTGGTACCGGTCCTCCGGCCGATTGGCCATCATCTTGCGGACCACCGCGGCCAATTCCGGTGTCACCTGTGGATTCCGCTCCCGAACGTCCGGCGGCGTCCCTTCCCGATGCGCCAGCACCTTTTGCAGCAGTGTGCCGTCCGGGTACGGCGGCGAACCGGTCAGCAGGTGGTACAGCGTGCAGCCCAGCGAGTAGATGTCGCTGCGCACGTCCACGTTCCGCGGATCCTGGGCCTGTTCCGGAGCCAGGTAATCGAACGTACCAAGCGTCGTCCCCGCGACGGTCAGTTCGGCCTCGCTGGTTTCCAGCGACTGCTTGCGAGCCAGGCCCAGATCGACCAGTTTTGCGGACCCGGTGCGGGTCACGATGATGTTCGAGGGCTTGATGTCGCGGTGCACGACGCCGTACCGGGAAGCATGCGCCAAGGCATGGGCGATCTGCAGCATGTACCGGATCGCTTCGGGCGGCGAAAGCACTCCCCGCTGCCGCAGCAACTCCAGCAGATTCACGCCTTCCACGAATTCGAAGGCGATGAAGTGCAGCCCATGGTCTTCACCGCTGTAGAACACCCGCGCGATGTTTTCGTGATTCAGACGCGCTGCTGCCTGAGCTTCGTTGAGGAATCGCGCAACCGCCGCCGCGTCACGCGACTGCTCCGGCGCCAGCAGCTTCAGAGCCACCGTCCGCTTCAATCGTTCGTCCCGCGCGCGGAACACCGCCCCCATGCCACCCCGACCGATCCGCGCTTCGATCGTGAAGTGTCCGAGCCGAACGCCTGCGGGATCGACGTCCGGATCACCGGGCCCCGGAAACAGACGCCGCACCAGTTCCGGATCCAGACGCGGAGTCCCCGGCGGCAGCTCGGCAGCCGGCGTCTGCCGGCGCAGCACGGTCGGCTGCCCCCCCGGCGCGGTGATTCCGCTGCCGGGCGTCATTTCGCCCTGCCGACTCGCGTTGCTGCTGTCTACCGATGACATCGCGTCGCTCGTTCCACCCGTTCCCGCGCCCAACCGGCACAAACCACCGCCAACCGACCGGTTCGCCCTGCCTCCAGCCGCCGCTCACATGCGATTCCGCAGTGCGTATCAACACCCACCCGGACCGTCGGGCTGCTCCGGCGGAGTTCGTCTCACGAATTCCACATCGACCGTTGCCGCAAGCTGCTCGTCCCGACGCGCCCCGTCAGGTCAGATCGGCCTCCTGAATGATCTGTTCCACGGATTTGTTGATCGACAGAAAGTATTCGTCCATTTTCTGGAACAACTTCATTCCGAACTCATAGCTCTGCATCACTTCCCGGGCGTGGTTCCGAACCGTCGAATCCTCGATCTCGTCCGCCCGAGCGCCGCGTCTGCGTACGATCCGATACAACGCATGGGTCTTGGGAGCAAAGTTGTTTTCCCAATGATCGATGGCCTCGCGCGTCATCCGCTCCACCTCGGCGAAGCGATCCAGCAGCGGAACTTCATCGAGCTTCTTTTGATCCATCGGAGAACCTCGGTTTGCAGTACGACGACGGACCGGTCACGGCAGCCCCCTCCGGGAACGCGGGCTTGGCACCAAACCGCCATCCTGGGAACCACACGGCACCACGCAGTGGTTCTCGATCCACGCACGACTCCCGACGCCGACGCTTTCGACGGGTCACAATCGTGCCGCCGGTCGGGCGCTCCCTGACGACGGCCTTCCGCCACGTCGAGCACACCGACAACCGGCCGCCATCGCGGCCCCGCCGTCCGGACGGAACCGGATGGCTTCTCACTCTCGCATTGTCACGCTTTGGCCCGGAATACGTCCGCCGGTTGACGACGGACGGTCTTCTCGCTGGTTGTGTTCCCAACGTCGTACAACGGTTATCGAAAGACGAGAACTCGAAAGGACGTGCTTCGCCGGCCGGCCGGCGTCCACGCCGGACGAAAAGAAAGGACGACATGCCCGGCGGGAACCCGATTCTACCACGGCCGCTCGCGCCGCGGCAAACCTGATTTTTTTCGGACGTTACGAAGTGACCGGAAACGACGGGAACGCACCCGCAGACCCAGCCCGCCGCCCCACCGGCGCAGCGACACCACGGCCGCCACTGCGATTCTACGGCTGCAGACGCTGTGACGCCCGAACCTTTTTGCGTTTTTTCCCAGCTTGCGTGAACCCGCACAACGCCGTTGTTCCCGATCCGCGCGAGTGCAACAATCCGTCTGCTCTGGATGCGGCGTCCCAATTGGCGGCCGCGCGCTCCGCCAGTCGGACGATTTTTCTCCCGCAGGAGGCGCAGCGATGCCCCGGAATCCGATCACAACAGACCGATGGCGCTGCGGTCGCGGTGAACCGCTGCTGGTGATTGCCGGCCCCTGCGTCATCGAATCGCAGGACCTTGTGCTCCGCACCGCCGAGCGGCTGTTGCAAATCGCCGAGCGGATCGGGCTGCCCCTGGTCTTCAAGAGCAGCTTCGACAAGGCGAATCGGACCAGCGTGGACAGCTTCCGTGGTCCCGGACTGCAGGAAGGGCTGCGGATTCTGGAAACGGTCCGAAAACAGCTTGGCGTCGACGTAACCACGGACATTCACGAGCCGGCTCAGGCGGCCGCGGCGGCCGAGGTCTGCCGGATAGTCCAGATTCCCGCGTTCCTCGCCCGGCAGACGGATCTCGTCTGCGCGGCGGCCCGCGAAACGGCCGCTCGCAACAGTGTGGTCAACATCAAAAAACCCCAGTTCATCGCCCCGGAAGACTGCATCCACATCGTGGAGAAATGCCTGTCAGCCGGGAACGACCGGATCCTGCTGACCGAACGGGGCACGATGTTCGGCTACGGACGACTCGTCGTGGACATGTGCGGCATTCCCACGATGCACCAGACCGGCTGTCCCGTGGTCTTCGACGCAACCCACAGTGTCCAGCGGCCCGGCGGCAGGATCACCGGCGGCCAGCGCGCCATGATCCCCACGCTCGCCCGCGCAGCCGTGGCGGCGGGCGCCGACGCCGTCTTTCTGGAAACGCATCCCGACCCCGACCACGCCCCGAGCGACGGGCCGAACATGCTGCCGCTGGAGAAGGTGGAACCGCTGCTGGAGGAATTGAAGGCCCTGCGGGAACTCGCCACCCGGTTCACAGCCTGAGCCGTTTCCCGCGGCCGATCGCCGACGCCGCGCCCCGCGTGGCTGTCGCCGACGACGTCCCGCGCCCCGCGCTTTCCCGCCCAACCGTGCCCGCCGCGCGGCTTTCTTTTTCGGCCGACCTCATTGGAATTGGTGCCCGTGCGTCTGGAAGTGTCGGTTCTGCACGGGAATCAGGTAATCCAGAATCGATCGCAGGACTTCGGCGGGAGAACCCAGCGAATCCACCGCCGCGATGATCTGTGGGTCGTAGTAATCCAGAACCTTGCGGGTTTCCTGATGGTACACCTGAAAGCGGCGGCGGATGACGTCCTCGTTGGCATCATCATAGCGGTTTTCCCGGATGGCGCGCCGCTTGATGCGATGGATCATCTGCTCTTCATCGGTGCACCGCAGGTGAATGATCAACTGCACGTCGACGTAGCTGTCCAGCAGCTCGGCCTGGTTGGGGTTACGAGGGATGCCGTCCAGTACGAGCAGATCCTCGCGCGGTTTGTATTTCGCAGTGGCAATCTGCCCCTCCAGCGCCTTCTTCCAGATGCGAACGGTCAGATCGTCCGGCACGAGTTCCCCGCGGGAGCTGTACTGGTAGATGATCTTTCCTTCCGGCGAACCGATGTCGATCGACCGGAACACATCGCCGGATGACAAATGAAAAAAACCCGGTATCGTACCGAGAATACGTCCCTGAGTTCCCTTGCCGACACCCGGCGCCCCGAACAACAGGACCGACGCGTAACGCTGCTGGCTCATCACCTCAGCCTCTGGTTGCGAAAGGCCGCCGCGGGATCGCGCCACGGTCCGCAGCACCGTTCCGGGCCGCCGTTTCGTCCACGGACGTCAAAGAAGGAGTCTGCCGGTGAACCCGCTGGAACGCTTGCGCGCCGTCCTGCAATCGGACCGGTATCCCGCATTGCTGGTCACCCACATGCCCAGTATCCGTTGGCTGACCGGCTTCACCGGGTCCTCCGCCGTCGCTCTGGTCACCACCGAACACGCCGTCTTCATCACCGACAGCCGCTACACCTTACAGGCTCGGGAAGAAGTCCGCGACTTCGCCGTCCGCAGTTTTTCCAGTCCGATGCGAATGGACGAAGTCCTTCATACGGTCTTCGACGAATTCGGCGTCCGACGCTTGGCTTTCGACCGCAACCACGTGACGGTCGGGCGGTATCAATCGTGGCAAGAGAAATGGCAAGGTGTGGAGCTGGAACCGGTCGATGACCCGTGTGAGTCGCTGCGGATGATAAAGGCCCCCGAGGAAATCGCAAAGATCCGCGAAGCCTGCCGCCTGGCCGACGATTGCATGCGCCACGTCGTCGACCGCCTGCACGTGGGCAAGACCGAACGCGCGATCCTGTTCGAGATCCATCAGTTTCTCTGGTCGCACGGAGCGGAGGCGTCGTTCGCCCCCATCGTCGTCGCCGGAGAACGCTCGGCGCGGCCGCACGGAACCGCAAGCGATCGACCGCTCCAACCCGGCGACTTCCTCACGCTCGATCTCGGCGCCCGGCTCGACGGACTGTGCTCGGACATCACCCGCACGGTCGGAATCCGCAAGCTCAGCGACCGCCAACGGGAAATCTATCACCGCGTGCTGGAGGTCCAACAGGGCGCGATCGAAAGGCTGCAACCCGGAGCCAACGGCAGAGACGTCGACGCCTGGGTCCGCGAGACACTGGGCCGCCACGGACTGGCCGAATACTTCGGCCACGGCCTGGGCCACGGCCTGGGATTGGAAGTCCACGACCCCGGAAGGCTCTCGCCGACCGTCGACCAGCCGATCACCGTCGGTCAGGTGTGGACCGTCGAACCCGGCGTCTACATCGAGCCGCTGGGCGGCGTGCGGATCGAAGACGACGTACTGGTCACCGAATCGGGCCCGGAAGTGCTGACCCACTTCCCCAGAGATCTGCTGCTGGTGGATTGACGTCGGGACGACCGGACCATGTGCTCCCGTCGGCGGAGCGAGCGGTGGCGGTGGCGCGAGCCGCTGCGCATCGACACACGTTCGCCCGCGAACCGTCGCCTCCGCCCGACGTCTCACCCGGCGCCACCGGACGCCGCCGCCTCGATCCGCCGCAGAAGCTCCGTCTTCAGCCGGAACAACTCCTGGTCCAGCATCACGGGAAACTCCGCCGGCTGTTCGATCCGCCGCACCGATTGGGGAATGGCTTCCCGCTGCTGCAGGGCAAAGCGACGGATCTCTTCGATCGGCAACGGCGCGCGCACCCGTTGCCCGTCACGGAACAACGGCTGCAACAGATCACCGTGGTCCTCGGCCTGCGCCAGGGAGATCGGCGGCTCCGAGCCGTCCGGCGAGACACATCGCCAGTCCGCCGTGTGCTGCGGCTCGTTGTACAGCACGTCGGCCAGCATCCGCCCGCCTGTGCCGAACCGCCGCACCTGCAGAATCCCGGGATTGGTCGTCTTCGCCGGATCGTCCGAGCGTTTCATGCGAAACGACCACGCCTGCCCCGGAGGTCGAATCCCCCCCAGCTTGTATACGCCCCCCAGAGCCGGCTGGTCCCACGCCACGGCCAACCGCGTACCGACGCCCCACACGTCCACCCGCGCTCCGCGGCGTTTGAACTCCGCAATGCGAAACTCATCGAGATCGCCGCTGGCGACGATGACGGCTTCGTGAAACCCCGCCGCATCGAGCTTTTCGCGTGCGATGCGGCTCAACGCGGCGATGTCTCCCGAATCCAACCGGATGCCGACGATCCGGTGCCCGCCCGCCCGCAGCCGTCTTGCCGTGGCGATCGCATGCTCGACCCCTCGCACCGTATCGTACGTGTCGACCAGCAGGATCGCATTGTTCGGCATGGCTTCGGCATACCGATCGAAGGCGGTCTGCTCGTCGCCGAAGGCCATCACCCAGCTGTGCGCGTGCGTCCCCTTGACCGGAATGCCGAACAAACGTCCGGCCAGGACGTTCGACGTCCCCACACATCCGCCGACGTACGCGGCTCGCGCCGCCGTGACACCACCGTCGATTCCCTGAGCCCGACGCAGGCCGAACTCGACGACCGCATCTCCCTCCGCGGCCTCGCAGATCCGCGCCGCCTTGGTGGTGATCAGTGTGCCGAAGTTGACCAGCGTCAACAGCGCCGTTTCCAGCAATTGCGCCTCGATGATGGACGCGGTCACGCGGATCAAGGGCTCGTGGGCGAACACGGCCGTCCCCTCGCGAACCGCATCCACGTCGCCGCGGAAGCGGAATTCCTGCAACTCGGACAGGAACGCGTCGGGAAACAGCGGCCGTCCGTCGTTGCCCCGCAGCCCCGCCAGATAGCTCAGGTCGTCCGGCGTGAATCGCAGGCCGTCCAGCCATTCCGCCGCCGCCTCGATGCCTCCGGCCAGCGCGTACGCCCCGCCGAACGGCGGTTTGCGAAAAAAAAGATGGAAGACGGCGCGGTGCTCCCGCATGCCCGTCTTCCAATATCCGTAGGCCATCGTGAGCTGGTACAGGTCCGTCAGCAGCCCCAACGGCATCCCGTACAACGGGGCCAGACAACCCATCGCTCCCCTCGCTGATCCATGCCACCGGCAGTTTCCCGGCGGCCGCACCCCGGCAGGTCCCAAGGCGGCAATACGGCCGCCATTGCCGTGGCCGGCGAGCACGCCAACGGCGGAGAGCACTCCGCGCGGCACGGTGAAACTCCACAGCGAAGCGCCGATAGCAGCTCAGCGACACGCAACCAGCCGTCGCAGGCCCGACCGTCGGCTCACGCGTCTTCGCCGCCCGCGCCGCCGTCGCCACTTTCCAGCTTGGCCTGGATGTACTTCACGATCATGTCGACCGTGAACAGGTCCTGGATCTTTTCGACCTTCGGGTCCTGGGCAAACGTGTCGATATCGGCATAGGGCAGCCGTTTTCTCAGCTCTTGCAGGCCCTGTTCGGTGACCACACCGTCCTGGGCCAGCGATGCATCAGCCGACGTGATGTTCTCGGGGAACAGCTCACCGCGCGGGATCTTGATGCCGAAATTCTTCTCCAGCCGGAAGACGATGTCCAAGAAATCGATCGACTCGGCGCCCAGATCACCGATGAGGGTCGACCCCGGCTGGATTTCGTCGTCGTCGACGCCCAGCGCGTCCACCAGAGTTTCGCGGACCTTCTCGAAAACCTCGTCGTACGTCGCCATCGCGGATCACTCCCATGGAATCGTGCCGGCCGATTCGATGTCTTACCGGCGGCTGTCGTTCGTTCGCTCCGTTCGCTGTCCCGGCGACTGGCTCCGAACAGTCGCACCGATTGTTCAACGCTCGCGTCCTCTGGACTGCACATCGGACATCGCAGCCCGGAGGACGACTCAGATTCCGCCCAGAGTCAGGCCGCCATCGACGGCGATGATCTGCCCGGTCACATAGGACGTGGCCTCATCGGCCAGGAACGCCACCACGTTCGCGACGTCTTCGGGCAGTCCCAGCCGTCGGGTCGGGATCCGTTTCTTGATCTCCGCACCATAGGCATCCCGCACGGCCTGCGTCATGTCGGTTTCGATGAAGCCCGGCGCGACGGCATTGACCGTGATTCCCCGTCGCGCCACCTCGGTCGCCAGACACCGCGTGAATCCCTCCACGCCACCTTTGCTGGCAGCGTAGTTCGTCTGACCGGCGTTCCCGAAGTGCGCCGCCACGCTGGACATGTTGATGATCCGTCCGTAGCGGGCCGACATCATCGGTCTGAGGACGGCGTGGCAAAAGTTGTAAACACTGTTGAGGTTCGTGTTGATCACGTCCCGCCACTGGTCTTCGGTCATCGTGGCCAGCAGCCCGTCGCGGATGATGCCCGCATTGTTGACCAGGATGTCGATCCGGCCCCACTGCTCGAGCACCTTTTCCACGCACTGATCGGCCTCCGCCTTGTTGGCCACATCGGCCTGCAGAGCCAGCGCCTCCCTGCCGGCTTCACGAAGCTCCTGCGTCAGCGCATCGGCCGCCGCCTGATTGCTTCGGTACACGAATGCGACCTTGGCCCCTTCGGCCGCCAGGCGCTGCACGATCGCCCGCCCGATACCGCGGCTCCCGCCGGTCACCAACGCCACTCGTTCTGTCCACGCCATGATTGCGGTGTCCCGTTTCCTGTTTCTGCCTCCAGCGCCGGTGACCGCGGAAGTTCCCGGTTCACCGTCGGCCGCTTCCCGCCGTCAGCCGGTGGACTCCGCCGCAGATCCTTCTCAAACGTCCGGACCGATCGCTTCGGCCCGCACAGCTCGACCTGCGGGTCACCCGTCCCCGGCGGGCCGCGGCGCAATCTGTTCGAACAGATCCCGAAAATATCGGATTCGTCGCTCGTCCGATTCCGCCAGAGCCGGATTGCGGTCTCGCAGGTTGAACTGCCACAACGTCAACCGGGCGCTGACCGTGTTCGTCTGGCCCACATGACCGGCGGCTTTCAGCGTACACACGTCGCCGTCCCACTTGTGGATCGTCGCCGTGACGGTCATCGTTTGACCGGGACGCAGGAAGTTGTTGAACTTCAGGGCCCGGGCCTGCTGCAGCAGGATCGAGCTGTAGGCGAAATCGGTGCTCGCCCGCATCAGCCACGCACCCGCCTGAACCAGCGACTCGAGCATCAGCACGCCGGGCATCACCGGGAAGCCCGGGAAATGGTCCAGCAGGTACTCTTCGGCCATCGTCAGGTTCTTGACGGCCGTGATCGACCGCCCCGGCTCCAGCTCCGTGATCCGATCGATGAGCGAAAATCGCATCGCGGGGGCCGCTTTCCCGAACGAGACCGACGAATGACAGCGCACAGGTGGTCGCCGACGCGGGGACAGACCGGCCCCGACACCCGAAGCACCTCACGGGCCGCGCGGCGGGAGCGGAACACTATACTGAGCGACCACCGGCGTCACAAGCAACCGTCCGACGGCCCCGTCGCCGGCATTCTCCCCAACTTTCGGAGGTCCTGACCATGCAACCGTTGCACCGCGCACGAGCCCGCCAACCGCAGCAGTCCGCCCAGATCTCCCGCCGCGCGTTGCTCCGACGGACCGCCGTGGCCGTCTCCACTGGGCCCCTCGCGGCCCTTCCGCGACTCCTCCAACCAGCGGCCGCTCAGCCCACCACCGATCGCAGCCGGAAACTCCGGCTGATCGACTGTCACCTGCACATCAACCACCTCGGCCGGTCACTGGTAGACACAATCCGCCACATGGACGCCACCGGAACCGACAAGGCTTTCATCCTGCCGCTGGAAACCGGCGAAGGCGGTGTCACCCTGAAGTCCGCCGAAGTCCTCGAAGCCTACCGCCGCTATCCCGATCGCGTGATTCCGTTCTGCCAGTCCGACGTCCGCAAGCCCGACGTGCTGGAAACACTCAAGGCCTATCATCGGCTGGGCTTCCGCGGTATCGGCGAACAGAAGGAACACGTCCCTTTGAACGACCGGCGGATCGAAGCGGTCATCGCCCTGTGTGACGAGCTGAACTGGCCCATCACGATCCACTTCCAGGACGGCCCCAACGGCTACAACCAAGGCATCGCCGAACACCTCGAGCGGTACCTCAAGAAGTACCACCGCGTGCGGATCATCGGACACGCCCAGTCCTGGTGGGCCCACATCAGCGCCGACGTGCCGCCGCCGGAAAAGACCCTCTACCCCACCGGGCCGGTCAAACCCGGCGGATTGATCGATCGGCTGATGGCCGACTACCCGAACCTCTACGGCGACCTCTCCGCCGGCAGCGGCTACAACGCCCTGACCCGCGACCCGGACTTCACGGCTGGTTTCCTGCAACGGCACCGCAAGAAACTTCTGTTCGGCAGCGACTGCCCCTGCCGCGACGGCCGCGGCGCGAACTTTCGCGGCGTCTGCTTCAGCACGCGATTGCAGGCCTTTCTCAAAAAGATGATCTCGGATCCCGACCACCTGCGTGACATCTTCGTCAACAACGCCCTGCGCGTCCTGAACGGTCGAGCAGACTGACCGGCCGCCGATTCGCCTCCCACGTCGGCGTGCGGCCGGGGGACCGGCGCCGCGTGCCGTCGTCACCACGGGTGCCCGGGGAGTCAGGATGAAGGAACGACGTCACGATGCGATCATCGTCGGCGGAGGGCACAACGGCCTGACCTGCGCCGCGTATCTGGCACGCGCCGGATGGTCGGTGGCCGTCTTGGAACGTCGTCCGCTGGTGGGCGGCGCGTGCGTTACGGAAGAACCGTGGCCCGGCTATCGCGTTTCCACCGCGGCGTACGTGGTGAGCCTGTTCAATCGGGCCATCGAACGCGACCTGCAGCTGGAAAACTACGGTTACCGTGTCCTGCGACGCGCACCGTCCTCCTTCACACCGCTGCCCGACGACCGTGGACTGCTGCTCGGACCGGATCCCCGGTTCAACCGCGAACAGATCGCGCGCTTCTCTCGGCGCGACGCCGAACGATTCCCGGAATACGAAGCGCTGCTGGCCCGAGTGGCCGAACGCCTGGAACCGGCCCTGGAGGTGCCTCCGCCGGACCTGTTCCCCGGCGTGACGACCGTGCGCCGCAAGTCGTTGGGCAAGCGGCTGGCCGACGGCCGTCGGGCCCTCGGGCTGTGGCGGGCTCTGCAACCGCTCGGGCCGGATTTCGGCGAGGTCAGCGAGCTGCTTTTGGGCTCGGCCCGCACGATTCTCGATCGCTGGTTCGAATCGGACATACTGAAAGCCACTCTGGCGACCGATGCCATCATCGGCAGCTTCCAGTCGATCTCGGCTCCCGGGAGCGCGTACGTGCTGCTGCACCACGTGATGGGAACCGCAGGAGGTTCCCGCGGCGTCTGGGGCTACGTGCAGGGCGGCATGGGCGCGCTCAGCCGGGCACTGGCCGGCGCCGCCGAAGACGCTGGCGCCGCGATCCACTGCGACACGTTGGTCGAAGAAATCCTGGTCGATGAACGCGGCGTCCGCGGCGTGCGCAGCGACGACGGCACGATCTGGACGGCCCCCGTCGTCGCTTCCAATGCCGATCCCCACGTGACCTTCCGCCGCCTGCTGCCGGATTCGGCCCTGCCCGACACGTTCCTCCGCGCCGTGGATCGCATCGACTATTCCAGCGCTTCGCTGAAGATCAACCTCGCGCTGGCCGAACTGCCCCGGTTCCACGGCTGGCCGGAGGGCGACACGACGCCCCTGCGAGGCACCATCCACATCGGCCCTTCGCTGGACGACATCGAAGCCGCCTATGCCGACGCGTTGCTCGGACGGCCCTCCCAGCACCCGATCATCGAACTGACGATCCCCTCAACCGTCGATCCCGATCTCGCGCCGCCCGGCCGCCACGTCGCGTCGATGTTCGTCCAGTACGCCCCCTATGCCCTGCGGGACGCCTCCTGGGATGCCGTCCGGGAAGACTTCGCCGACCGCTGCATCGCCGAAGTCACGCGGCTGGCGCCCAATTTCGCCGACGCCGTCCTGCATCGGCAGGTCCTCGCTCCCGTCGACCTGGAACGCCTGTTCGGGCTCACCGGGGGCAACATCTTCCACGGAGCCATGAGCCTGCATCAGTTGTTCCACCTGCGACCGGTCCCGGGCTGGTCCGACCATCGCACGCCGATCGCCGGTCTGTACCTGTGTGGCGCGGGAGCTCACCCCGGTGGCGGCGTGATGGGCACACCCGGTCGCAATGCCGCGTACGCGATCATCGCCGACGGCCGCCGCTGAAACCCTCGCCCGGCGGACCATGGTCGGTTGCGCAACGCTCAACGTTCCGCACCGCCGTTGACGTTCACCACCTGCCCGGTGACGTAGGCTGCATCGTCGCTGGCCAGGAAGCGGGCGTAGCGGGCGACATCCTCGGGCGTTCCCCAGCGCCGCAGCGGTGTTTCGCGGATCACCCGCTCCTGCCACACGGCCGATGCCGATTCTCCCCACGCCGTGCGGATCCATCCCGGCGCCAGGCAATTCACGCGGACCTCCGGCGCCAGACTGACCGCGAGGGATCGCGAAAAACCCATCACCGCCGCCTTCGCCGCCGCAAACAGCTCCCCGCTGACTCCCTCCATTCCCGTTTCCGCCTGGTCCCAGCCGATGTTCAGAATGACGCCGCGTCCCCGCTGCTTCATCCGTGCCCCCACCCGCCGCGAAAGCAGCACGGTGGCCATCACGTCCACCTCACACAACCGCTGCAACTTTTCCTCATCGCCCAGATCCCGAGCCGGTCCCGTGAGCAGGTCCACTCCGGCGTTGTTCACCCAGACGTCCACGCGGCCGAACGCGCCCCAGGCTTCCGCAACGAATCGCTCGCGCGCCGTCCGGTCGGAGAAATCCGCCGCCAGCACGACGCTCCGCCGCCCCGCGGTGCGGATCGCAGCCGCCACCGACTCCGCCCTTTCCAGCGACCGCGCACAATGGACGACCACGTCGGCCCCCGCCGCCGCGAATTCCAGTGCGATCGCACGGCCGATTCCCGACGACGAGCCGGTCACCACCGCAACGCGGCCCGAAAGATCGCCAAACGGCTTCATTCCGACACCCGTTCCGCTTCCGCCACCGTGAGAATCCCGTCGCCGTCGGCGTCCCAGGTATCGAACAGCTCCAACGGGCCCAGAAACTCGCCGCGCGACACGTCACCGTCGCGGTTGCGATCCATCCGCTGAAACCACACCGGCCCGGCCGACCGATCGCGGACCACCGGTCGCGCCGTCGCCGGATCCCGTTGCCGCATCCCGGCCAGATCGGCGAACAGCCCCGGGCGGCCCAATTCGATCCGCACCGTCGCCTTGCCGGACAGCTCGCTGCGCCGCAACCGCCCGTCACCGTCACGGTCCAGCGCGCCCATCGCCTGCTCCGCATCCGCCA
>RFHO01000467.1 GCA_003696385.1 Planctomycetota bacterium
AATGTCCGACCCAAGTGATGTTCGCCGTTAGGGTCCGACAGATTTTGATGCGAGTCTCGAGTTGCGCACCGACGGTGAATTGGACGACCGGGCACGGCGACAGCCGTTCTGTCGGCTTGACGCCGAACGGGAGGGCTGGAAGCGGTGCGCGTTGGCGTTTTCGGACGAGCAGTGTTTGCGGCGGGAGCTGCGGGGCGCGCACGCTCGGTCGGCAACGGCGGGACGTTCGTGTCGCCGACTGGGGCGAGCGAACGGCACGCGGCTCACGCTGCAAAAGCCGCCCAGTGGGAAGCGGTCATCGTCGCGCTGCTGATCGAAGCGGGAGGCGGGCGGTGGCATAAGCGTCCGGATCGAAGGCCGACAATCGACCAACACCACGCCGCCGGCAACGGCCGCACATTCGGACCGCATAGGGAACCAGATCGCGGCACTTGGCCGTCAGATCGAAGCCCTGCGGAAGGCAATTGACAAATTGCAAGAACAACAAACCTTCTCCCCTTGCCGCCTTCCTTTCGTGAGCCGCCTGATGACTGCCTTCTGAACCGGTTGGTACGGGCCTGCTCCGTGTTGCGAAAGTGCCGTTTTCAGATCAAGGAAGAGTCTGAACACGTTCAACCGCCCGGTCGCGCACGCGTTGTAGAACGACATCACGCATTTCTCTCCGGTTCGCAGGCCGGTGGCGTGGATCCGCAGACGGCGGAACCAGTCTCGCCGGCTGCGGATCCGTCGCGCCGTCGGAAGCGGTTCACGCTGCCTTCAGCCAGCCTGCGTATCGATCGCCTGGAGATACCTTGCCACCGATCAGGCCTCCTTCTGGGGTGCTGACTGTCAGGGGCTCGCATGTCTGGTTCTTACGCGAATGGTGAGTGCATCGGACACCGGTACCGTCTGGATCTGGTTGTCGGCGACCTTCAGACTCACTGCGGCTGTCAGCTTCAATGTGACTTTGCCGGGCGGGTCCTTCGGTGGCTTTTGTCCATTGAGTCGCTTCAGGAACGCCGTTTTGATGTCCTGGTGGAGCGCCTCGAATTCCGTTCCGCGAAGCACGAGTTGATTCTCTCCGGCGTCGAATTCCAACTTGCGGCTGTTCGCTTTAATTGAAAGGAATTGGGGGAATGTTTCCGCATTCTCCAGCTCGACCTGAATCCCTGTCAATTCCGCCGTCGACGCCGTGATCCTTGCCAGGTGACAGGGAGGAGCTGTGATCCGAATCTCATGCGACTCTGGAATCTTGATTCCCCCAGTGTCTGCGATCGCGTACAGATTCTCTTTGTTGGATTCGTTTTTCGTCCAAACGTAGGTGACTTCTTGCGTCGGCGTCGCCCAGGTGAATGGTTCGGTGGCGCAGGAGTCGGACGTCGAGGTATTGAACACGGGAACGAACAGTTTGGGGGTGATGCCGTAGGGGGTGGCCACGTAGACATTCACGCCTTTTCCGTCGCCGGTCACGTCGTTCGGGGCATCTTGGACGGCCACTGCTCGGGGCACGCGGATGCGAAGAATCTCGCGGCTGATGAGCTGCACGTTGTCCTGGGGAATTTCGCGGTCACCGACAATGACGCGCGTTTCCAGCACGCTGAAGTTGGCTCCGGCGAGGATCAGGTCGGTGTCGGCCTGGGCATTGATGCCCTGCAATCCGACCCAATAGTGCAGTTCCGGGGCGAGGTCCGCGGAGCCGTTGGCGAACAGCGTGGCTCCGCAGGGCAAATGCGCCAGCGGGATCGGAGAATCGACGGTCTGCAAGGGAAGCCGGCGTTCGAGCTGCGTGACGCGTTTGCGGAGCTGGCGGATCAGGTGGGGGCTGTGGTAAAGGTCGGCTTCCTGGTAGCAGTAGGCCTCGAGATCCTTGAGCTGACGAAGCAACCGGCTCCATCGGAGGCTTCGCTCCAGGTC
The DNA here is from genome assembly GCA_003696385.1 of Planctomycetota bacterium. Classification (GTDB taxonomy): domain Bacteria; phylum Planctomycetota; class Planctomycetia; order Planctomycetales; family Planctomycetaceae; genus J052. Next base: position 1,894 of record RFHO01000467.1, read on the forward strand.
CGAGCGCGTGTGATCGGGATCGGTCAGCTTGAACCAGGAGCCGCGTGCGTCAAAACGCACGTAGGGCACGAAGGACGGCATGACTACCAGCGCCGCACACTCCCGCATGCCCGGTTCGATCCGCTGTTGCTTGAGGCGGGCGTCTTTGCCCTGTCGCCCGAGGAAAAGGTCGCGGAAGGCGACCGTCAGGTTGCCTTCTTCGTCGGGTGTTTGCACTCGCGGATAGAACCGCCAGCCGAAGGTGTCCGAACCGTGGCCGAAGGCGACGACGGTTCGGTTCAGAGCGACCGTTTGCATGTCCAATTCGAAGCGGCGCATGAATTTCGCCGCGTCTTCGAGGTTGATCTGCCCGGTGGCGAACGCAAGGGCCACGGCCAACTGCATTTCGCGTGTCATGCTGAAGATGTCCGCGATGTTTTGTTCCTGGGTCACCGGATCGAGGGCGAAGACGCGGATCGGCCACTTGCAGCGCACGTACTCGCGAAACACCTCCGCCGCCTGCGGAGTCGGTTGCGGATGATGGAAGTCCAGATAGTCCAGCAGTTCCGGGTCAACCGAGCAGCTACACTCGCGGTCGGCCAGAACCCGTTTGATGTCGCTTCGCAGCCGTTCGTTCAGCAGAGTGGCGTGGACAAGAATGGCCCAGGCGTAGACGCCGCGAACTTCGTAGTCGTACCAATTGGCGTTGCCGTATTGTTTAAGTTTGTTGAAGAAGCACTCTCGGAATTTGGAAATGGTTTTTTTGTCGGCATTGTTGCCATCCGATGATTTGTGGATGTTGCGGATCGCCTTTGCCAACTCGTCACCGGCGATCTCCGACCAGACGTCAGAGTATTCCGGCCGCTTGAGAAGCCGGTAAGCCTCTTCCAATTGCTGGCGGACATACTGCTGGACTTGGCCCGGGTGGACCGGCCTGGTGAGGAACGGATCATTTTTGTTCTCGGGGTCTGGCGAACCGATCAGCCG
>RFHO01000468.1 GCA_003696385.1 Planctomycetota bacterium
ATGCTGCGGACGTCGGGCCGTGCGGACGCCGCACGACCGGGCGGTATCGCCGCCGGCGGGCCGGTTCACTCACCGTCGGCCCGGCTGGTTTGCACCGGGGGAGGCGCCAACGGATAGATCACGACGGCCTCGGCGGCATGGTTGGCCGCCGGGTAGAGCTGCCGCGCGATGCGAACGGCCTCACCGCGGGCATTGTCGTCGGGGCGATACCTGTCGTGCAGTCTCGCGTGCTGTTCGGCCTTCGCCTTGTCGCCCAGCAGAGTGTAGATCTGAGCGAGATTGTAATGAGCCGTGAGGTTTTCGGCGTCGATGTCGAGCACGGACTGGAAGACGTCGGCGGCCTGCCGCAGCAGTGCGTTCCGCTCCGCCCGCCGTTTGGGCGTCCGCAACCGCCGTGCCCGGTCGAACAGGACGCCGCCAAGCTGGTTGCGGACCAGGTAGTCCAGAGAGAAATCGAATCCGCGGCGGATCATTTCGGGGGTCCGCATGGTCAGAATGTTGCGGAAATCGTGTTCCGCGGCTTCCAGGCGGTTTTCCTGCCGGTTCACCAGACCGCTCAGCCACGCCAGCGTCCATGGGTAGGCGGCCGGGTCGTCGAATCCGGCCGCGCGTCGCAGAGCGTCCGCTGCGTCCTGCAGCCGACCTTCCTGGAAGTAGACTCGGGCCAGATTCACCGGACCGTCGACACGCCCCAGACGTTCGACTTCGCGGAACGCCTGTTCCGCCTGGCGCAGCTCCGCGCGGCCCTTCAGCAGCAGCCCGATGCCGTAATCGTTCCAGCGTTCCCAGAGCGGTGCGGGTGGTTCAACCGACCCGTCCGCAGCGGCAACCTCCGTCGATTTTTCGCCGCTGGAGTCGGCCGGCAGCGGATCGCCGCCGGCGACGGGCAGCCGGACCACGTCACGGGCCATCACGGTCACGGGCAACGGGTTGACGCGCTGATCGGCTCCGCGGAATTCGTGGTCATGCTTTTTTCGCCGCGTGGTGAAGTACTCCCAGTAACCGGCGTCGAACTTGCGGTAGTTCAGCGACACGGCGATGTCCACCGGTTCGCGCACGTCTTCGGGAATGTGCAGCTCGTAATGCACCGTCTGTCCGGCGCCGGGGGGAATCTGATGGTTGTAAAGGGCGACGAAGATGTCCTGCGCGTTGCGACGGTCGATGCGGCGGCCGTGCCGGTCCAGCACGAACGCGTTGACGAAATGCGACCACGGATCGACGCGGCCTTGCTCGTCGATCGCTCCACTGCGGCCGATCAACCGATCGCCGCTGCGGACAGTCACGTCAAGCCACAGCTGGTTGGAATCGACGGTTCCCTGTGTCAGGTGATGGCCGACTTTCAGCGTCCGAATCACGATCTCCAGCAGATAGGTCTTTCCCGGCTGCAGCGTGGGCACCTCGGGCCGGATGGGTGCGATCAAGCGGCCGTCGATCTTGCCGTCCTCGCGGAGTCCGAAGATATCGACCCGCACGCAGTCCTGCAGGAATTGCTGATGCCGCCGCACGGCTTCGTCGTGGCCCTTCATCCACGCCACCGCCGTGTTGGCTCCGACGAAAAGATGGTCGTGAATGCTCAGCTCGTTCGTGCCGAAGAAGCGGGCACCGAAATCGTTCGAGGGACGCAGCGGCATGTGGCACTTGGAGCAGTTTTCGGCCGCATGCGGCGGGTAGTAGAAGCTCCGCGCTCCGTGTCCGGAAACGCCGCTGAGCAGATAGGAATCGTAATGGTTCTGTCCGCGGAGGAATTCCTTGTACCGCGTCAGCTCGTAGGGCAGATGCACCTTGTGACAGACCGAACAGAACTCGGCCGTTCGGTGAAACGGTTTCAGGAACGTCTTCTTGTGAAACGCCGGCTTGGCCTTCACCAGTTGCCGGTTGATCCACTGGAGCACCGGATTGTCGCTGTAGGCGAAAGGATAGTGGAGCGGTTCTTCGATGGTGTAGTCGGCGTTGCCGCGGGTGCTGTTGATGTGTGTGATGGCATGACACACCGTGCAGGTGATGCCCGCCTGGGACGTCGGATGCCGCACGTCGTCGAACTCCGGATCGTCGAACGCGCCGCTGAACAGCGGAACGGGGTCATGGCAGCCGGCGCACCAGCGTGAAGCTTTCACGTTGCCGTCCCGCTTCAGCAGCACGGACCGGGTTTCACGCACGCTGGCCAGATAGGCGGGATTGTTGAAGGAACTGAAGCGATGGACGCTGGCGGACCAGCCGGCGTGTGCATCGGGATGGCATTGCTTGCAATAGCGGTCCATCATCAGCGACCGGGCCGGCAGGTAGTTTCCATGGGACGTGCGGGCCAGCGACGGCGCGAAGTGCTGCACGCTCTGTTCGTCCCCTACCCGGTGCCAGGCACGCGGATCCTGATGGTGCAGAGCCAGCATGGCCGCCGTCGCCGTGACCGCCACGGCCAGATAGGCCACACCGGCCTTCCAGCGGAGTCGCGGCCCGGTCAGCCGGTGCAGCCAGTACAGCCACACGGCGATCAGTGGTGCGATCACATGGGACCAGTACACCGCGGCTCGTACGGTGGGTTCCCGAAGCTCGAACCCTTCGATCCGCAGCAGCGTCAGCCCGCTGCCCAGAATCACCAGCGAGACGCCGAACAGCGCATAACCGACTTTCACCGCCCGTCGATTCCGCCGATGCCGCGCCACCCACATGTGTCGCAGGGCGAACACCAGAAACGGACCGATCAGCAGCAGCCCCAGCGCGATGTGCCCCAGGAACATGTACTGGTAGAACCAGTTTTCGTACGTTCGGCCGGTCCACCAGTCCAGAAACGTGATCACCGCAAGGTAGATCGAGTTGGCGCCCAGCAACGCCAACAACACGAACACGGCGATCAACCACCGGCGAAGCCGCCGGTCGACCGCCGGGCGATGGAGTCGCTTCGGAGGCTGGATCGTGCGGCCGGGCTGCGTGGTCGCGTCACTCATGGTCGATCCGCGCAACTCGAGTCTTTGGGTTCGCTCACACACTTTTCGTCCGTGTTTCGGCGATCCGCCCGGGCGATCCGCCCGCCCGGCAGGCGTCCGTCAGTTTCCATGCGATCGGTCACCGTCCGTCGGCGTGCTCGACGGCCGCTGGCCGGCTTCGGATTGCCGAATCACCACCACGTAGTTGCCGGGGAACGGCCGGCTGCCGTCCTCGAGCGTGCGTCCTTCGAGACGAAAGGATTTCACGTCCCGCGGCAGCAGAAAGTACAGGCGGTTGTCGCGTTCGTACACGCAGGGATAGGGCTGATCGCGCGCGACGGCGTGGACCACGAGCCCCAGGCCCTCGACCGTCGCCGCCAGCACGAACCGATTGCGGTGTTCCATCAACAGTTCGACATCCGGGGCAATCCGGGAGCTGATGAGTTCCGCCCAGGACTGGAAAAACCGCTTGCCGGCTTTGCGCAACTGCCGCTCGTGTCGCCCGATCAATTCCTCGGCGTGCTCGTTGTAGTAACCGCGCAACGTTGGATCCTGAGACAAATCCACGACCACGAACCGGGTCCGCGTGCTGGCCGAGACGGCGATTTCCAGCCCGTGTTTCGTGCCCCGGATTTCCGTCAGCATCACGTCTGTGGCGATCCGTTCGGGGTGTTCCGCCAGGTACTCTCGCACCAGTTCGCGCGTCTCCGGACCGACGCCGAACTCCTCGCCGGTGACGTGAACCGGCGGGGGCGGTTCCTCGGCTACGTGGGCGTGCAGCCGACCGGAAAGTTCCGGGGTGACCTCCCAGTACAGCCAGACCAGTCCGGCCAGCAGCAATCCACCGAACAGCAGTGGGATCGCGACCTGAAGGTTCCTACGCCGCCGCCGGCGAAGGCGTTTGCTCAAACTGGTCTGGGGGCCAACGCCGGCGGTCACGGCGCCGGCCGGGGGTGTGGTCGGAAACCCACCGGTCTGGGGCGGCGCAGGCATCGATGGCGGAGCGCTGGACGGGGGAATTGGGGGGGGACCGGTCACGGTGTGTGGAAGTGCCGTTTGAGCGACTGGGGGAGGATGCACCGCCGCTGGCGGAGACGATGGACGTACAGCCGAGCTGACGTCGTTCGCGGCGGCCGAAGGCTGCCCCGGCGCGTGGGGGACACCGGGCTGCGTCGGCACGGGCGGTCGATCGCGAAAGACGTACGGTTGGCGAAAGACCGCGGCGAGTGGGTCGGCGTCGCCCGAGCTGTCCGTACCTTCGTTCTGCGATGGCAACGTCTGCGGTGTCTGGGGCGGTTGCGGAATCGGCGGAGTCATCGGCGTTTGAGCCGGTTGCGGTGGCCGTTCGACGGTCACTCCGGCGGCGGGGTCGGAGGGCCCTTGATCGGCCCTCGGAATGGCGATTTTCGCGCGGCAATGGGGGCAGCGGCCGCGTTTACCGGCCGCTGTGGCTGCGACGCGGACCAGAGCACCACATTCGGGACAGTGGAACTGAAGCGACATCGTGAGGTCTTGGTCGGGGTCAGGGCAGGTTGCCTGGCGGGAGGCGGCGTGCGCAGATCGCGCCGACAAGCGGTGCCAAAAGCGGGTCAAGCGATTATGTCGTGGATCACGCGGCCGCCGACGTCCGTCAGGCGAAAATCACGGCCCGCGAACCGGTAGGTCAGGCGTTCGTGGTCGAAGCCCAGTAGGTGCAGAATCGTGGCGTGCAGGTCGTGTACGTGGACCCTGTTTTCCACTGCGCGGAATCCGAACTCGTCGGTGGCCCCATACACGAATCCGCCCTTCACGCCGCCGCCGGCCAGGCAGACAGTGAAGCCGTAGTGATTGTGGTCACGGCCGTTGATCTTGCCCTGATTGGCGCCCGGTGTGGGGAGTTCGACGGTGGGTGTCCGCCCGAACTCACCGCCCACGATGATGAGTGTCTCCTGCAGCAGGCCGCGTTGCTTGAGGTCCCGGATCAGGGCGGCCAGCGGCCGATCGAGCTGGCGGGCCAGCGCCGCGTGGCGTTGTTCGAGGTCGTCGTGGCTGTCCCAGGGTTGTCCGGCCCCGTGCCACACTTGGACGAACCGCACTCCGCGTTCGACCAGTCGCCTGGCGATCATCAACTGCCGGGCGTGAACGCCGTCGCCGTAGAGGGCGTGGATGCTCTTCGGTTCGCGGCTCAAGTCGAACGCCTCCGTGGCGGCGAATTGCATCCGGTAAGCCAGTTCGTAGGCATGGATCCGTGATTCCAGCTCACTGGTGAAGTCGCGTCGGTCACGGTGCAGTCGGTTCAGGCTTCGCAACAGATCCAGTTGCCGCCGCTGCTCGTCCGCAGGCGTGTGGTGGTTGCGAATATACGGCAGCAGCTTCTCGATCTCCGTCTGCCGCGGATCGATGTAGGTGCCCTGGTAGGCGCCGGGCAGGAATGCCGAACGCCAGTTCTGCGTCTGGGCGACCGGGTAGCCACCCGGACACATCACGACGAATCCGGGCAGATTCTGGTTTTCCGTCCCCAGACCGTAGGTGATCCAGCTTCCCATACTGGGCCGCGGCAGCCGCTGCTCGCCGCAGTTCATCAGCATCAGCGACGGTTCGTGGTTGGGCACGTTGGCATGCATCGAACGAATCACGGTGACATCATCGATGCACTCGCCGAAGTACGGAAAGATTTCACTGACCTCGATGCCGCTCTGCCCACACTTGCGGAAACGAAACGGCGACGGAAAGGCGGCGCCGGTCTTCCGTTCGGTCTTGAGATTGCCGGTGGGCAGCGTCCGACCGGCATATTTCTGCAACGCGGGCTTCGGGTCGAACGTGTCCACGTGGGAAGGGCCGCCGTTGAGGAACACGTGGATCACGTGCCGGGCCCGCGGACGGAAGTGTGGAGCCCGCGGCGCCATCGGCGCTCGAACCGCCGCGGCGGCATCCTCGAATGCCAGACAGTGAGCGCCCAGCAGGCCGAGCCCCATGCCGCAGCGGGACAGCATTTCCCGTCGCGTGAGGCCCGATGCGGCCGTGGCGGAGCCCGCGTGAGCCGCGCGGGACGGCGTGGACCCGGACCGTCCCGCGGCGCGGTGGCCGGCTTGCGGCGGGACCACGTTCTGATACGCAGGTTCCAATGCGGTCATCGACGTCTCCGGATGTCAATGCGACGGCGCGGCTGGCGGACCGAAGCACGATTTTCGATTCGAGACGGCGGCCACAAGTATACTCGAGCCGGCCATGCACGGCACGCTGAACGCGGGGCTTGCCGCTGCGGCTGCGTCGTGACGCGCGGTGGCTTCGAAACCGCCGCGGCTGCGATTATCATACCCGTGTTGGTCATGCGGGTGGCGGCTGCGGTGTGCCGGCCGCCGCAGTCCATGTGGCTGCATGCGAACGTTACAGCGAGGAGGTCCTCGATGAATGTCCCAATGCTCAGTGATTCGGCCAGCCGACGGAGGCGTGTGGGACGCTGCCTGGCTGCGATGCTGGTGGCAGGCGCGGCCTGGGCGGCGGGCGCGGCGCTGGTGCATGCCGACGAATTCCAACTGGCCGTCCCGAAGGGACTGCCGCCGGTCCCCGTGCCGAAAGACAACCCGCTGACCGCGGCGAAAATCGAACTCGGGCGACAGCTCTATTTCGACGGCCGTCTGTCCCGGGACAACACGATTTCGTGCGCCAGTTGTCACGATCCCACCAAGGGGTACAGCAACGGCGAACGCTTCGCGACCGGTGTCGGCGGAAAGAAGGGCGGACGCAACTCGCCGACGATCATCAACGCGGCGTACAACCGCTTCCAGTTCTGGGACGGACGTGCGGGAAGCCTGGAAGAGCAGGCGCTGGGGCCGATCCAGAATCCCATCGAGATGAACATGACGCTCGAAGAGGTCGTCGCGAAGCTGAACGCCATCGAAGGCTACCGCAAGCAGTTTCGCAAGGTTTTCGGAACGGACGTGACCGCCGACGGGATCGCCAAGGCCATCGCCAGCTTCGAACGCACGGTTCTCAGCGGAAACGCGCCATACGACCGCTTCAAGGCCGGCGATGAATCTGCGCTGTCTCCGGCGGCCAAACGGGGTATGAAACTGTTTTTCGGCAAAGCCGTGTGCAGCAGTTGCCATTCCGGCCCGAACTTCACCGACAACGGGTTCCACAACATCGGCATCGGCATGGACAAGCCGAACCCGGATCTGGGACGCTACCTGGTGACCAAATTGGAAGGGGACAAGGGCAGCTTCAAGACGCCCACTCTGCGTGAGATTGCCCGGACCGCCCCGTATATGCACGACGGCAGCCTGAAGACGCTCGAGGAAGTGGTCGAGCACTACAACAAGGGCGGAATCGACAACCCGTACCTCGACGAGGAGATCTTTCCCCTGAACCTGACCGAACAGGAAAAGAAGGACCTCGTCACGTTCATGGTGGAGGGGCTCTCCAGCCCGGACTACCCCCTGGTGAAACCGCCGAAGCTGCCTCGGTGATCCGAATCGCTCCCATCGACGGCGCGGCGGCGGTCGGAATCGTCGCCGCGCTCGAAACTTCTTCCAATGGGGTGCTGGTCGGTGCACTGGCCGCCGCGCCTGCCAGCGCGGACCGGTCGATTGGGCCGAACCGGGGCCGTTCTCTTGCGCTGTGCGTGCCGTAACCGCCAGCACGCCGTCGTCCGCGAATAAACGAGCACAAGGCCTTCGCGGAATCCGCATGTCCGACCACCGCGGCCCGCCGACTCTTCGGTGGCATCCGCGTCCCGGCCGGTGCTACGTCGGAAATCGGCGATGGCAGGCGGGCACCGCTTCGTTACCGGGTGGTGCCAATTTGATTTCTCCGTGTATTCAGTTTGATGTCTTTTGTTGCGGCAGGTCGCTGTTTGATCTGTTTGGGGA
>RFHO01000075.1 GCA_003696385.1 Planctomycetota bacterium
AACAGCTCGAAGAGCTGGAGCGGGCGCAGCACGAGCTGTTGCGGGCGCATGCGGAACTGATGGAGGAACTCCATCGGCGGCACGAAGAAATCGCCCGCGCCCTGCATGAGACGTCCCGCGAAATGGCCCATCGGATGGAGGAGCTGCGGCGGGAAATGGAACGCCTGCACCAGCGGCGGCGCGAACTGATGCAGGCCCATGTGCGCGAGATGATGGAACGAATGCGGGCTCGGTTCGGCCGGCCTGGGCCGCCGGATCGCGATTTCCGCCGCGGTCCGCAGGAACCGCATGCCGGTCCGCCGCGACGCCCGGAGGGACCGCCGCGCGGGCCGGAAGGGCGTCCGCATGCGGGGGACCGGCCGGCACCGCCTGATCGCCGCGAGTTTTACCCGCCGGAACAGCGGCGCGAACGCGAAAGCGTACGACACGAGGCGGAGCGTCCTCGCCGTCCCGCGGCAGAGAAAGACGAAGCCTCCAAGCGTGAGGCCGCCGAGCGGGAAGAACGTGCGGGCGCCGAAAGGGACGTGCGAGCGGCCGAAAGCTCGGAAGCCGAGCAGGGCGACGCAGCAAGGGCCGAAGCCATCGCCGAAGAGAAGGCGGCGCAGGAATCCGCGAGCGACGAAACGCACAGTGAACGTCAAGAGTGAGTGATCTTCCGCTCCAGCCGCTCGGCTGGTGGAAAAACGAGAGGGCGCGCCGCCCAGCGGCGCGCCCTGTTGCATGGCCAATCAGCGCGGGACAGATCGGCATGGAAAGGTTCGCGGCGGGGCCGAGCCGGCTGCGTCCTGGATCAGCCGAACAGCTCCGTGATCGCTTCCGCTTTGACGAGTTCCCGCGGCTGGTTCAGGTGGTTGTAGACGATGGTGTCCGGGCGGATGCCGAATGCATGGTAGATGGTGGCCAGCAGTTGCCCGGGATGCACGGGGTCCTTCAGCGGGGCCGAAGCGGTCTTGTCGCTCTCGCCATAAACCGATCCACGCTGGATGCCCGCTCCGGCGATCAACGCCGTGTAGCAGTACGGCCAGTGATCGCGGCCGTCGTTACTGTTGCCGTTGCCGGAGGTGCTCACGCCCCGCTGCGGGCTGCGACCGAATTCACCCACCGCCACGACGAGCGTCTCATCGAGCAGACCGCGTTCGTCCAGATCCGCGATCAGCGCCGACAGGCCGGTGTCGAACATCGGCCCCGACTGATCCCGCATCCGCTTGGTCAGTCCGCTGTGGACGTCCCAGGAATGGTTGTTGGAGTTGGCGACCTTGGGCCAGATGACTTCCACCACGCGTGTTCCGGCTTCGACCAAACGGCGCGCAAGCAGGCAACTCTGGCCGAAGGTGTTGCGTCCGTACCGGTCGCGGATGGAATCCGGTTCCTGCGACAACATGAATGCGTTGCGCGCCCGGCCGGAAATGACCAGGCTCAACGCCTTGTCGTAGTACTCGTCCAGGTTGTAGCTCGCGACGGCCCGCTCGATCTCCGGCATGTTGCGTTCGATGGCGTCGCGGAGGCGCGCGCGGCGTTGCATCCGCACGGCGAACACGTCCGGCTGCAACTGCAGATCGTCCACCCGGATGCGGTCCATCTTGTTCATGTCCATGTCGTCGCCGGGCGGGTAGAGCGTGTAGGGGTCGTAGGCGCGGCCCAGGAAGCCGGCCGTGCCTCCCTTGCCAACCACGTTGCTTTCCTGCAGGGGGCGCGGCATCATCACGAACGGCAGCATGGGGACTTCCGGCGGCCGCAGGCGGATGATGTTCGAGCCGAAATTGGGAAAATCCTTCGGGCTGGGCGGTTCGAGCTGTCCCGACGGGCTGACCTTGTCCGTCGTGTAGCCGGTCATCATCTGATAGATGGCTGCCGTGTGGTTGAACAGCCCGTTGGGCGTGTAGCTCATGGAGCGGATGAGCGTCACCTTGTCCACGACCTGAGCGAGCTTCGGCAGCAGCTCGGTGAACTTCACGCCGGGAAGCTTGGTGGAGATGCTCTTGAAGGCGCTTTTGACGTTGTCCGGGACGTTTTCCTTGGGATCCCACAGGTCGATGTGACTGGGGCCACCCTGCAGGTAGCACATGATGATGCTCTTGGCCCGTCCCCACCCGGGCAGTCCACCGCTCTGATTGGCGGAGGCCGCCTGCAGATGGAACAGTGTGCCCAGTGTCGCTCCGAGGATACCGGAGCCGCCGACACGCAACACATCGCGACGGGTGACACCCAGATGCGAATCGCACAAGTCTTTGCCAGGGGGACCGGGAATTCGCAACATCGCGTCACCTCCGGAGATCTCTTGTTCGGCTCGTGAGCACCCGGACGCACACGGCCACTCCGTCCGCCGGCTCACGCGTCTGCGCACCAAAACCCGCTTCCGCCATGGCGTTCCTGGCGGCGGGATTCTGCAGGAATCGTATCATGCTCAACATATCAAAGCATACCCATGTATCGCCTGATCCGCAAACGCATTGTCGCGCAGTTGCGCGTCACGACGGGATCGGCGGGGCCATCGTTGGGCAATGCTGAGATGCTGTCGCGACCGGCTCAAACAGGGGTGGAGAGAAGAAAAAGCCGTCAGCGGAGCGAAGCCACCGGCTCCGGGCGCCAGTCGAGCAGCTGAAGTTCCACTCGGCTGTAGCCCCGGAACGTATTGATGTTCGGACGGAAACATACGGAGATCGTTTCCCCGGCACCCGCGATTTCGTCGGCCCATTCTCCGCGGCCGAAGGCAATAGCCCGGATCGTGGCTCCGTTCTGTGCGAGTCGCAGATCCAGATGGCGTTCACCGGCGCCCATGCGTCGCGGTGGAGCGGCGAGTGTCACGTTTCGGGCCGCGAAGACCGGTCGCGGGTTGCCTTCGCCGAACGGTCCCAGACGGTCCAGTTCCTGAACGGCACGGAACGTGACGTCTTCGAGTCCCACCTCGGCGTCGATGCGGATTTCGCCGTCCTCCGGCCGCGGCCGGTGATGTGCGGCGACATACTCGACGAACGCCTCACGGAAAGCGTCCACACGGTGCAGTTCGATTTTCAGCCCCGCGGCCGCTTCGTGCCCACCGAAGGCAAGCAGGTGTGCGCGGCATGCGGCCAGTGCGGCGTACAGATTGCAATCGCCGTAGGTGCGGGCCGAGCCCGGAGCCACCGCCCCATCACCGCCGGCGATCAGCACCACGGGGCGTTCGAAGCGTTCGGCGAGCCGTCCGGCGACGATGCCGATCACACCCGCGTGCCATTCGGGATGCGTCAGAACCAGCGCCGGGGCGTTCTGCCAATCGGGATGTTTTTCGAGCAGTTCGCGGGCCTGCCGCACGATCCGCAGTTCGGCTTTCTGTCGCTCCGCATTCAATTCGGACAGGTAAACGGCCAGTTCCTGTGCGCGTGCCGGATCGGTCGTGGTCAACAGTTCGACGGCCAATCGTGCCTGGCCGAACCGTCCGGCGGCATTCAGTCGCGGGCCGATGCCGAAGGCAACGTCGTTGTCGGCCTGCAGCGGCTGCTCCGCGGAAATTCCGCTGGCGGCCAGAAGCGCCCGCAGTCCCGGCGTAGCCCGCTCCCGCAGCGATTCGAGCCCATAGCGCACCAGCAGCCGGTTCTCGCCCAGCAGCGGCACGACGTCCGCGATCGTGGCGATCGCCGCCAGTCCCACCGACGTCAACAGATAGTCCCGCATCCGTGGCGAGGCCTTGCGTCCGTCGCCCAGTCGCCGGCACAGCGACCAGGCCAGCTTGAACGCGACGCCCGCACCGCACAGGGCGCCGAACGGGTAGTTGCCCTCCGGATGTCGCGGGTGTACGACGGCGGCTGCGGAAGGCAGGCGGTCTCCGAACTGGTGGTGGTCGGTGATGACCAATTCCAGTCCGAGTTGCCGGGCCAGCTCGGCTTCCGCCACCGCAGTCACGCCGCAGTCGACGGTGACCACCAGCCGCTGGGGGTCTTCCGCGTGCAGTTTCCGCAAGGCGTCGGCGTTCAGCCCATAGCCTTCGTTCAGTCGGTGGGGGATGTAGTAGTCGACTTTCGCGCCGAGCAGTTTCAGGCAGCGCCACAGCAGACTGGTCCCCGAGACGCCGTCCACGTCATAGTCACCGTAGATCGTGACCCGGCGTCCGGCTCGTACGGCACCGAGGATGCGGTCCGCGGCTTCCGGCACTCCAGGAAGTTCGTCCGGGTCGTGCAGATCGCTCAGTCGCGGATTGAGAAACGATTCGGCGGCGTCGGCCGAGCGGTAGCCGCGCGCGACCAGCACTTGGGCCGTGAGAGCGGACACGCCGAGGTCGTTGGTCAGACGCGCAACATAGCCGCCGTCATGGGGATGAAAGCGCCAGTGTTTTGCCATTGAAAAAACGTCCAGTTGGTCCGCCGTGACCGGCCCTCCCAAGGCACGGAAGAACCGTTCTCCCGCGCGGGCGAGCCCGGAATCCTGTGACGCCACCAACCCCGCGGCGCAGCGTGCCGCAGCGGGGCGCCGACATTTCTTTGAAGCGGGTTGCACGGCCCGCATCGCGGGCATCCCGGTGGGTGCCACCGATCTGCCGCGGACCAGCGGTCCCGCGTCGTTGGTTCGGAAAGCATCGTAGCATACCCGGTGTTCCGCGTTTACCATCCCGCCCCACGGTCCGCACGACCGTGCGCCGTCAATCGCATCGGCGAGACGGAGGGGCGTCCGCGAACACCGAAATCGGGAGGCTGTGGTGGTCATGGACGGGTTCATGCTTGCTTCGGAGGCGACTCACGAGGTCGTGCCGGGGTGGGTCACGTGGATGTTCGGAACGTTGCTGGCGGCGATGATCGCGGCTCTGGCACTGGAAGAGAAACTGCACGCCAAAAAGTCGATCATCGTTGGGACGTTTGCCGGGCTCTGCCTGATCATTGCAACACTTCTGGATCTGCTGACTTTTGGAAAGGTGCGGCTGCCGGACGGGCACGAGCTGGACCTGCCGGTGTATGTGCCGGCGATCGAGTGGGGTGTGATCACGATCATCCTCGGGGCGGGGCTGTTCGTCGAGGTGGCCAGCCGGTCCGGGGTGTTTTCGTGGCTGGCGATCAAGCTGACGAAGCGGTCCGGCGGCGATCCGTGGCGGCTGTTGCTGTTTTACGGGATGCTGACCGTGCTGTTTTCCGCCGTGCTGAACAACGTGACGGCAATGATCATCATCGGGAGCCTGACGACGGTGTCGCTGGAAAAACTCCAACGGCGCGACCTGTTGCTGGGGTTTCTTCTGACCGAGGGGCTGCTGACGAATCTGGGCGGTCTGCTGACGCTGATCAGCAGTGTGCCGAACATCATCGTGGGCAAAATCGCGGGGATCGGTTTCGTGACGTTCTTTCTGGTGGCGGCACCATACGTGGTGCTGGCGACGCTGGCCACGCTGCTGTTGGGCCGATGGCGTTTTTCGGTGCGGAGCGTGGGGGACGAACGGGAACGCCGCGAAGCGGCCGCGCGTGTGGCCGCCTTCGATGAAAACGAAAGCATCGCCAGCGACCGCTTCTTCTGGACGTCGGTGTTGGTGCTGGCCCTGTTCATCGGCTGTCTGGCGGGTCAGCCGTACCTGCCATGGGGATTGAACCGTCTGGGTATGGGGTTCGTGGCGCTTTTCTTCGCGGGTGTGATGCTGCTGGCGTACCGGCACGAGGTGGACAAGTTCTATGCGGCGGTGGACTGGGATCTGCTGGCGTTCTTTGCCGGGCTGTTCGTGGTGATCAACACGATGGAACACGCTCAGGTTCTGGCGGCCATCGGTCGGGGCATCGGTGCGATGCTGCGCCTGCCGGACGCGTGGGCCAGCGGTCTGTTGCTGACCGCTTCGGCCGCCGCCAGTTCGGTCACCGACAATATCCCTCTGGCGGCGATGCTGGCGAAGATTCTGGCCGTGGAGCCGCGCGTGCTGCAGGCACAGCCGGATCCGAGTTCATCGCCGTTGTGGTGGTGCGTGATCTTCGGGGCCAATCTCGGTGGGAATCTCACGCCGATCGGCTCGGCGTCCACCGTGGTGGCCATGACGATCATCCGCCGCCAGAAGCTGCCGCTGACGTTCTTCGGCTTCGTGTGGGTCGCGCTGCCCTTCGCCGCCATGCAGATCATTCTGGCCATCATCTACGTGCTGCTGGCCGCCTGATCGGCCGGTTTTCGTTCCGCCGGCGACGGGAGGTCCTCTCGGTCCGATGACGACGGCGGCACGCGCGGCTGACCCGGCCTGCGGCAATCCGCGTGGGGTCGTAACGCATTGCCACACTGTGGCTTGTCGCTATTCCCGTGGTGCGGCGCGAGACGCCGGGCCGTCAAGCTCGGCAAAAGAGTCAAGGATTTCGGATCAGGCGGCCGATAACGATTGCAGCGATCATGCCGGCACCAGCTCTGCGCTCGGGAGGGCCAGTGAGCACCTCGACCGAGCAAAGCCGATCGTCGAAGCGGCCGGACGGTGCCGTGCCGGGCCGCGTGCCGGCGACGCCGTCGCGAATCCGCCCGGGGATGGATTCGCGGTGATTGCGGACATCGCACCGCTGCGGTGGGCCGATTCATGGCCGCCGGACCAGCCACAGAAGACGCCGCCTTGCCATGACAGTTCATCACCTCCGCTGGAATACGATCGGGCTGGCCGGCCTGCTGTGGATTGCCGGTTGTCTGCAGATCGCTCGCCCGGAGCGGCTGTGGGAAAACGTCGATGCGCAGCATTACATCGAGAAGTCCACGCAGATTGCGTCGGCCGCCGTGGACAGCGACGTGAACGAGCAGATCGACTTCCGCAGCCCGCCTCACACGGTGCTGGACCGGCAGCGACTGGAAATCCGCGACATCAGCCTCCAGGAGGCGATCCACACGGCGCTGGCCAACAGCGAGATCGTGCGAACGCGATCGCAGTTCGGTCCGGGTGTCAGCCTGGAGCGGGCGGCGTCGGTCTATGATCCGGCGATCCAGGCGACCGGCGTGCTGTTCGGCGGCCGCGGCGTGGAAGCGGCTCTGTCGGACTTCGACGCTCAATTGAACACGGCGATGATCTGGGGCCGGAACGAGACCGGCCTGAACAACTTTGTGCAGGGGCAGGGGCTCGGGGCCGGCTCGACGTTCGTCAGTGAAACCGGAAATTTCACCGCGCAGCTCAGCAAGAACTTCGCCTACGGCGGGCAGTTCGCCCTGCAGCACAATGTGAACTATCTGGGCACGAACTCGCCCTCGCAGCTGTTTCCCTCGAGCTACAGCGGCTTCGTACAGGCACAGTACCGGCATCCGCTGCTGGCCGGTGCGGGGACGGAATTCACGCGGATCGCCGGCCCGATCACCAACAGTTTCCGCGGAATCAGCGGTGTGACCCAGGGCGTGGTCATCGCCCGCATCAACCAGGATCTTTCCATCGCCGACTTCCAGATCGCCGTCCGGCAGCTCGTGAAAGACGTGGAGGACCTTTACTGGGATCTGTATCTGGCCTATCGCAACTACGACACGGCGGTCACCGCGCGGAACAGCGCGTTGCGGTCCTGGCGGGAGGCGAAGGCCAAACTGGACGTGGGCGGCGTGCAGAACTTTCAACCGGCGGACGAGGCTCAGGCCCGCGACCGGTATTTCGAGACGCGGGCGCAGGCCGAACAGGCGCTGGGGCAGATCTACACCATCGAAACGCAGTTGCGCCGTTTGATGGGCCTGCCGGTCAACGACGGGACGATCCTTCGGCCGTCCGACGAACCCATCACGGCGCGACTGGAGCCCGACTGGACCAGTGCCCTGATCGATGCGCTGACCAAGCGGGCGGAGCTGCGGAAGCTGAAGTGGAACATCAAGAGCCTCGAGCTGCAGTTGAAGGCCGCCGAGAACCTCACGCGGCCGCGGCTGGATTTCGTCGGTTCGTACCGCGTCAACGGCTTCGGCGATCGGCTCTTCAACGGCAACCCGGCCAACGGCGACTTTGCCGATTTCTACGGCTCGCTGACGGCCAACAACCGCACCGGCTGGTCGCTCGGATTCCAGATGACCATGGCCGTCGGTTTCCGGGCCGCGCTGGCTCAGGTGCGGAACATCGAACTGCGACTGGCCAAGGCCCGTGCCCAGTTGTCCGCGCAGGAACTGGACATCGCCCACGAGGTGGCCGACGCCTTCCAGCAGCTGGCGCTGAACTACGCCACGGCCAAGAGCAACCTGAACCGGCTCCAAGCCGCTCGCCGCGGCGTCGAACTGTTCGAAGCAGAAGTGCGTGCCGGCACCAAGACCCTGGACATTCTGCTGCGGCAGCAGGCCAGTCTGGCGGCGGCCGAAAGCGCGTATTCGGCCAGCATCGTGGCGTACAACAAGGCGATCGCCGAACTCCACCTGCGCACCGGCACGCTGCTCGAATTCAACAATATCTACCTCGAAGAATCGGATTGGGATCCCGAGGCGTACCGCGATGCTTTGCGGCGGGCTTGGGAACGCACCCATGGCATCCCGGCACCGTGGCTGCACACGCGACCGGAGGAATTCGTGGGGGCCGGATACGACATTGTCCTGCCGCTGGAAGACCAACCGGAGCCGCCCGGAACGGATGACGTTTCCACACCTCCCGCGCCGGTGACGGAGGCCGGCCGCGGGCCACGTGGTAAAGCGCCGGGCTCCCCGGTGACGCCGGGCGACGTCGGCGGATCACCGAATGGACCCGCATCATCGGGTGGGGCGGAGGCCGGAGCGAAGAACGGTGGCGGAGCCGCCGCGGATTCGGACAGTGCAGCCGGCGGACGCACCAGGCCGATCATTCCCGCCCCCTCCGGCGATGCCGGCGACGGCGGACCAACCCGGCACGGTGCCGGCGGTACTGGTCGTCCGGTGAAGCGCCCCAGCGAGGCCGCGCAGCGTCGCAGCGATACGCCGGAGCGTCCCGCGGCCGCCGATTCGGCAAGAATCAAGCGAGCGCCGATACCTACGAATGAGGCGTCTGCGCGGGAACTCGAGGGAGGGGGCGCGACGGGTCGCTGGCGTCCGCGGGCGGAGCGCCGCGTCCGGCCGGTCGAGCATCGTGACCTCACACTCAGTGAGCCCGAGGAGACGACCGGGATGGAAGGAGAAACGACGCTGCGGAGACGAACCGCCGATCCGGTACTGAGACCGCTACCGCGGGCGAAGCCGGAACGCGCACCGCTGCCGGAACGGCGCTGGTGAGCGCGACGTTCGACCGAACGCCATCGGTCAGTGTCAGCCGCCACCGCGATTGGCGAACAAGACGACGACCGCGACGAGGGCCGCGATCACGAGCAGCTCGAGCATTCCAATGTGCATGCGTATTGCTCCATGTCGATGGGAGCGTCCGACGGACTGCCGCGCCGACCACTGGGGGCTGACGCCGGCGGCTACCAAAGACCGCTGAGTCGTTCGAGAATCTCCGGCAGCCCGCCGGAACGCACCGCACTTCGCGGCGAGACCGTGGCTGGTGTTTCTCGATCGGTCGCGAGGGGCGGCTGCGGGTTGGTTTTGCTCAGCCACGGTCGGGGCGGCCCTCGGTGGCGCCCTCGCCGCCGGAATGCTCGGCGAACCGCGGGTCGGCGATGCCCCACGCCAGTTTGCGCTCCTGAACGGCGCAATACAACACCGGCACCACGAGCATCGTCATGATCTCGATGGCCATGCCGCCGAAGCTGGGGATGGCCATCGGGACCATCACGTCCGAACCGCGGCCGCGGGACGTCAGCACCGGCAGCAGCGCCAGCAGCGTGGTGGCGGTGGTCATCAGACACGGCCGCACACGTCGCAGGCCGGCCGCAATGGTGGCCTCGCGGGCTTCCTGTCGATTGGTGATCCGCCGCCGATAGAAGCTCTGATCCAGATACGTGGCGATCACCACGCCGTCGTCGGTGGCGATGCCGAACAGCGCCAGAAAGCCCACCCAGATGGCGACGCTCAGGTTGATCGGGTGGATCTGGAACAGGTCGCGCAGGTCGACGCCGTAGACCGACGCGTCCAGAAACCACGGCTGGGCATACAGCCACAAAAGCAGAAAGCCGCCGGACCAGGCGATCAGAATCCCGCTGAAGACCATCGCCGTGGTGACCGTGGAGCGGAACTGCAGGTAGAGGATGATGAAGATCGTGAACAGCGCCAGCGGCAGCACGACCATCAGCGTCTTCTGGGCGCGGACCTGATTCTCGTAGTTGCCGGCGAAGCTGTAGCTGACGCCGGCCGGCAGCAGGAGTTCGCCCGATTGCTGCTTCTGCTTCAGGAACCGCTGGCAGTCTTCGACGACGTCGACCTCGGCGTGGCCGGGTTTCATGTCGAACAGTACGTACGCGGTGAGGAAGGTGTCTTCGCTCTTGATGACCTGCGGGCCGCGGACGTATCGGATGTCGGCCACCTGAGTGATCGGGATGTGCGCCCCGTTTTTGGCCGGCAGCAGGATCTTCTTCATCGATTCGATTTCGTTCCGCAGCTCGCGCAGGTAGCGGACATGGACGGGAAACCGCTCGCGGCCCTCGACGGTGGTGGTGATCGGACGCCCGCCGATGGCGGTTTCGACCACGTCCTGCACGTCGCGGATCGTCATGCCGTACCGCGCCAGTTCGCGGCGATCGAATTCGATTTCCAGGTACGGTTTGCCGACCACGCGATCCGCGATGACCGCGGAGGGCTCCACGGAGGGAACCTGCTTGAGCAACGTTTCGATCTGCAGGGCTGCCTGTTCGATGCTTTCCAGGTCGGGGCCTTTGATCTTCACGCCCATGGGGGCCCGCATGCCGCTCTGCAGCATCACGATGCGGGCGGCGATGGGCTGGAGTTTCGGAGCGGAAGTGGTTCCGGGCAGTTGCCCCGCCTTGACGATTTCGTCCCAGATGTCGCCGGCGGTGCGGATGCCCGGCCAGGCCGCGCGGCCGGGATTCAACGCCGGGTCCAGCGGCGGCCGCCACTGGCGGAACGGACGGCCGTCGGGATCTTCGATCAGACGGCCCTGTTCGTCGCGTTCGAAGCGTCCCTGCACACGGTAGGGGAGTCCATCCGCCGCCGGCAGCAGGTGCCCTTCGGCGTCCCGAGCCCAGTCGACGGACGAGGCGTCGAAGCGGAACCGGCGGCGATGGCCGCGTTCGTCGAGCAGATATTCGGACTTGTAGTTGACGATCGTTTCGACCATGGAGACCGGGGCCGGATCCAGCGGCGTGCGGGCGCGGCCGATCTTGCCCACGGCCAACTCCACTTCCGGGATGGCCTGGATGCGCCGGTCCTGCGTCGCCAGAACCTCCAGAGCCTCCCCGATCGATGCGTGCGGCATCGTGGTGGGCATGAACAGATACGAACCTTCGTCCAGCGGCGGCATGAATTCCTTGCCGAAGCCGTCCCACGACCGTCCCAGCGTCCAGAGAAGTCGGTCCTTCAGCGGCCGCCGCCGGATCGATTCCCAGGGTTGGCCTCGCAGGCCCGCCAGGCGGTATTTGAATCGCTCCACCGGCGACAGTGCGGCGACCTG
>RFHO01000001.1 GCA_003696385.1 Planctomycetota bacterium
GACGGCGCGGCGCGGTTCGGTGCTCGCCGGTAGAGCCGGCTCAGCACCGCTGTGCGGCTCGACGTTCACGCGGGCGGAACCGGCCTCCGCGCCCGCCCGAGCAGTGGGCGGCCACTGCCCGAACACTCCTGCGGCGTGCAGTCCCGCGGCGAATGCCAACAGCAGACACCACAGGCCGACGTGGCGGAAACCGAGGCGCCGCCGCAGGATCCCGCTTCGGCGCATGGTTCGGCACGCACGGGCCGTCCGTCGAAAACTCTGCTCGCGGGGCGGTTCGACCATTCTGTGGCTCGTCTCGTCTGGAGGCGGCGGAGCGCAGGCCGCGATGCGCGAAGTTTGCCGATCGTCCGCAAAGCGGCTAAATATAGCGGCCACCGGGTATCTCCCCAAGCAACGTCATGCACGACGGATCGCGCCGCGCTGCACGGCATGGCGGTGCCGATCGGCGGCGGCCCGGCGCGGCACGGGGGGCGTTGCGTCGCACAGCACCGCGGGAGCACCAGCACCATGCGAAACCACGCGATCGGCGGCGCCCTGATCGTCTTGTTTCTGGCCGGTTTGGCGGCCGTGTTGCCCCCACCGGCGACCGTGGCCGAACCGGCGGAGAAGGCCGGCGCGGACGAAAGGGGGCCGCATCGCACACAGTCTCGAGACGCGATCCCACGGACGGCCGCGGAGCCCGCGGTCGCCGGGTGGGAATTGGATCGGGCGGTGCGAGCGCCGGAGGGCTTCCGGGTGCAATCGTTCGCCGGCGACGCTCTCGCGCATGACGTTTTCTGCATGACGGTGGATGCGCGTGGTCGGGTGGTGGTGTCCGGGCCGGGGTATGTGAAGATCCTCTCGGACGACGATGGCGACGGCCGAGCCGATCGTGCCATACGGTTCGCCGACGGCCCCCGCACCGGGGCGCAGGGGATGTGCTTTGACGGTCCGGACCTGCTGGCGATCGGCGACTGGGGGCTGCTGCGCTTCCGCGACCGGGACGGTGACGATCGCGCCGACGGTCCTCCGGAAGTGCTGTTGAAGCTGAAGTGCGGCGGAGAGCACCACGCCCACGGCGTGCGGCGGGGACCGGACGGCTGGTGGTACGTGATCGCCGGGAACATGACCGAGGTGGACGCGGCGTATGTGACGCTGCCGGAATCGCCGATCCGCGATCCTCGGGCGGGCGTGTTGCTGCGGCTTTCGCCGGACTTTCGGCAGTGCGAAGTCGTGGCCCACGGGTTCCGCAATGCCTACGACTTCGATTTCGCCCCCGCCGGCGAGATCTTCGCCTATGACAGCGACGGGGAACGCGACGTTTCGTTGCCGTGGTATCGTCCGACGCGGGTGTTCCACGTGCTGCCGGGCAGTGACGCCGGGTGGGTCAGTCGCAGCTGGAAGCATCCGGACGACTTCTTCGAAATGCCGCCCGTGCTGACCGCGCTGGGGCGGGGCTCGCCGACGGGCGTCCTCGTCTACCGGCACGACCGGTTTCCGCGAGAGTACCGGGATGCCGTGTTCGTGTGCGATTGGACGTTCGGCCGCGTCGTGGCAATTCCCCGCGTGCGTGTCGGTTCGACGTGGGCGGGGCAGCCGCGGACGTTTCTGCGGGCCGGCGGGACGTACGGCTTCGCGCCGACCGACCTGGCGGTGGGCGTGGACGGCAGCTTGTACGTGAGTGTCGGAGGCCGAGGGACCCAGGGCGGCGTTTTTCGGGTTCGTTGGGAAGGCGGCCGTTCCGCGGCGGCGCGCAGTACAGCGCCGGCGGAGCGGCACGATGGGCGGACCCGGGCGGCCGGCGGCGTTTCGACGGACGGAGTCGCGCGGCCGGCCGAAGGGGAAAACGAGCGCGCGCGAATGCTTGCGGCGTGCCTGGCGGCGCCGCAGCCGTTGGCGGCATGGAGCCGCGCACGCTGGCGGCCGCTGGCCCGTCGTCTGGGGGCGTCGGTCTTTGCGCACGCGGCGGCGGACCAGTCGCGATCGGCCGCCGAGCGCGTGAGGGCGCTGGAGATTCTGGCCGAGCTGTTCGGCGGTGCGGACGCAGAGCTGGTGGATCGGCTCGGACGCAGCGATGACGCCGCGGTGCGGGCCGCGGCGATCTGGGCGTTCACGCCCCGCATCGTACGAGAGCGGCGGCCGGAATTGATCCGGCGGTTTCTGACCGACGGCGATCCGCATGTGGTCCGGCGGACGCTGGAGACGTTGCTGCGGTTTGCTCCGGGGACGCTGGGCAGGGAATACGTGACCGGGCTTTTGGAGGCGGCCGGTGCGTCGGACCGATACGTTCGCCAACTGGCCGCGCGCGTGCTGGCACGCCTGTCGGACGACGCATGGAGAGTGGCGTCGGCGGATGCCGAGTCGCGCGGCCGGGCGTGTGCATTGACGATGGCGTGGGCCGAGACCCGGCGCTCGGCCGGCTTGGACTCGCGGCGCGTCCGGCGAACCTGGGCGTTGGTCGAAAAGCTGCTCCCGCGCAGTGCAGTGCCCGACGAACAGCGCGGGGATGAACTGCAACTGGCGCTCGACGGGTTGCGGTTGCTCCAGGTGGAGCTCGGAGATATCGGAATTCCGCGCGGAGTGGCACCGGTGTTCGCGGGTTACGTTGCGCGACGGGGACGGATACCGCGCGATGAGTCGCTCGATCGGCTGGCTGCGGTGGTGGCGGACCGCTTTCCCACCGGCATCCGGCGCATCGACGAAGAACTGTCGCGGATCGGTGCGATGCTCGGCGTCGAGCAGCCGCGATGGCTGGACGCGGTGCTCGCCCGCGTGACGCCGTCCAGCGATCCGCTTTCGGACGTCCACTACCTCATTGTGGCCGCTCGTTGCGGCACGCGGCGGACGGAGACGCACACGGCGGCGGTGGCCGACGCGCTGTTGTCGTTGCAGGGGAAAATCGACCGGCTGCGGCGGCATCAGGACAACAACTGGGACGATCGGATGGGCGAGCTGTACCGAGAACTCGCCCGGCGCGATCCCGCACTGCACGCCGCCGTGGCACGGCACCCGAAGCTGGGGCATCCGCAACACACCGTGTTCGTCCGCCACTTGCCGAAGCAGTGGTTG
Organism: Planctomycetota bacterium; assembly: GCA_003696385.1. Classification (GTDB taxonomy): domain Bacteria; phylum Planctomycetota; class Planctomycetia; order Planctomycetales; family Planctomycetaceae; genus J052. Next base: position 3,049 of record RFHO01000001.1, read on the forward strand.
CCGGTGGCGACGGACGCGTTCGCCCGCCGCGCGGCCGAGGACGAAGAGGGTTACGGCTGGAATCCCGAAGTGGTTTTCCTGCTGGGCCGCAGCGGACGTCCAGAACATCGGGCGATGGTGCGTCGTCAGTTCGACCGGCCGGGGCTGCGCAATGCGGTGCTGCTGGTACTGGCGGAATCTCCGGAGCCGGGTGATCGCGCGCGTCTGGTCCAGGGTTTGCAGTCCTTCGACACGAACGTGGTGGCCGCCTGCGTTCGCGCACTTCAGACGCTCGGGCCCGGCAACGATCCGCGCGAACTGGCGTTCTGTGTGCGAGCTCTGCGGGGGTTGTCGGCGGGCAAGACGTCGGCGATCGCCGAGCGTCTGTGGCAGTTGGTCCGCAGCCACCGGTGGGCGGCAAGGATTCCCGCGGAGCTGCTTCCGCAGGGCTTGCCGCAGCGCGATGCCGTGGAGCGCCTGGCGCAGTGGCTGGCGGCCGAATGTCCGCAGGTGGCTCCGATATTGTCCGGCGGCGTGACCGGGGAACGGTTGAGCGAACTGGAAGAGCGATTGCGCAACGTGCCCTGGCAGTCGGGCGACATCGAACGGGGGGCGCGGCTGTATCGGCGTCTGGGGTGTGCTCAATGTCACGAAGGCGGCCGAGCCGTGGGTCCGAGCCTGGCGGGCGTGGCACGGCGGTTTTCGCGACGCGACTTGTTCGTCGCGGTCGCATTCCCCAACCGCGACGTTTCGCCGCGCTACCAGACAACGCGGATCGTGACGACCGACGGCAAACTGATCACCGGCGTGGTGGTCTACGAGTCCGTCGACGGTCTGATCCTGCGCGACGGGGCCGGACGCACGTACCGGGTCGAAGCCGAGCAGATCGAAGCCCGCAGCGTGCTGCCCGTCTCGCTGATGCCCCGCGGCCTGCTGGAACGGATGGGGCCGCAGGAAGCGGCCGACCTGTACGCCTTCCTGCAGACGCTGTGATGCGCGTAGAAGCGGACGCTGCGTCACGCGCTCGAGCCGCGGTGCCGTCGCGGGGTGCCTGCTGTGATGGGCAGGCTTTCCCACACGCAGCGGGCCCGGCTTCGGAGTTCACGGCCGGAATGGACCACGCGCCACCGCTGCGGCGAGCCTTGGGCGTGCCGCCGACCAGGCATGGACAAGCGGCCGGTAGCGCGAGGATGCACACCGCGCCGAGGGTGCGTGCCGACGGTCGGGCGATCGGCCTTGGTCACGTGTTGGCGTTGTACGTTTCGAGGAACCGTACCAGCCGGTGGAAATCGCTGCCCGGTTTGACGAAGCGGACACGCGTGACCAGGTTCTCGGGGTTCACCAGCTCTTCGAACGGGACGTATCGCAGTTCGAACTGGCCGTGGACCGAGACCATGTGGCCATCCAGTCCGTGTTCGGCCAGAGCGCGGAAGGCTCCGACGCCCAGTTGGCTGCCCAGCAGCACGTCGTACGCCTGCGGTCGGGCACAGCGGGCTTCGTATCCCAACTGGACGCTCTTCACCTCCCGCTCGCGCCCGGTGCGTTCCTGGTATCGCTCGGCGACCAGTTCGGCGAACTTCTTGCCCAGTTGCACCTCGGAGATCTTCGGGTGGCCGAACGGGTCCAGCTTGATGCCCTCGAGGTGCTCTTTCGGCATCTTCAAAGCCATCCCTTCGGCCATCACGACGACGCCGTATTCCTTGCCTTCCGCTTCACGGAGCAGCATCTTGTCGACGATCAGATCCACGACCTTGTCGATCTGCATGATGACGCGGGTCTTTTTCTGTTTGGTCTTTTCGTCTTCGAACTCTTCGGTGGTCAGCAGATCGTCGTCGAGGTCTTCGACGCTGAGCGTCAGGCTGGCTTCGCCGGCGATTCCCGTGGCATAGGCCAGCCAGCCGGCGTTGCGGCCCATCACTTCGCAGATGAAGTAGTTCGCACCGGCTTCGGCATCCGCCAGGATGTTCCGCACGCACTGCGCGAGGAATTCGGCCGCCGTGAAGTACCCGAAGGTGAAGTCGATGCCGTCATAGTCGTTGTCGATCGTCTTTGGGACGTGCACCACGGGGATCCGCTCGGCCGGATCCTTCACCCAATGGTCCTGGAACAGCTTGAATTTGTTCGCGGTGCGCAGGGTATCGTCGCCGCCGATCGACACCAGAGCGTCCACACCGATGGAGCGCAGGGCGTCATAGACGGTCTTCAATCCGGCCACGGCTCGCTCGTTTTTCAGATCGGCCGGGCTGTCGACGCCCTGGCCGGGGTTGGCCCGTGCCGTTCCGATCAGGATGCCGCCGGTGTTCCGGGTGCGCTTGAGCGTCTGATGGGTGATCGGGATGAAGTCACGTCCTTCCTGCAGCGGATGTGACTGCGGGTCATATTCCAACACCCGGGAATAGCCGTGCCTCAATCCGACGACCTGTGAGCCGTTGCGGAGGAAGGAAACGGCGCAGGTGCTGATCACTGCGTTGGCGGCGGGAGCCGGCCCGCCGGAGAAGACGAGAGCGACTTTGTCGATTTTCCGCCTCGGAGTGGTCGGCGGGACATTCACGTTCACTGCCATCGCACGTTCCCCTTACGTTGAGTTTCCAGCGGTATGGTTCCCGTGTGCGGCCCGTCGCGGCCGCCGCTGCGCTTCCGGCGCAGCGCGACGCCAGCGGAAGCACTCGGGAAGACCACCGGACGTGGTTACGGTCGGATCGCCGCGTCCCATGAGCCCGGCTGGGCGGGCACCACCGGAGAGCGCGCCGTGTCAGTCGCCCAGCAGATCGCGGACGCTGTCGCGTTCTTCACGCAGTTCGGCAATGGTGGCTGCGATCTTTTGCCGGGCGAATTCATTGTGTTCCCAACCCTGGATGATCTGCCAGTTCAATTGCCCGTCGGAGCGGAGCGGGAAGCTGGCGATCAGGCCTTCGTCGATGCCGTAGCTGCCGTCGCTGCAGACCGCGGCGCTGAAGCAGTCGTCTTCGGCGGTGGGCGTGATCAGGCTGCGCAGACTGTCGAGAATCGCGTTGGCGGCCGATGCCGCGCTGGACGCGCCGCGGGCCTTGATGACCGCCGCGCCTCGCTGCTGCACGGTGGTGATGAACTCCGTCTGCAGCCACGCTTCGTCGCCGATGACTTCGGGAGCCGGCCGGCCGTCGATCGTCGCATGATAGAAATCCGGATACTGGGTCGAGGAATGATTTCCCCAGATCGCCATTCGCTTCACGGACGTGACGGGGCGCCCGGACCGTTTGGCCAGTTGGGCGATGGCCCGGTTCTGATCCAGCCGCGTCATCGCGAACCAGCGGTCGCGGGGAATCTGCGGTGCGTTGTGCATGGCGATCAGGCAATTCGTGTTGCACGGGTTTCCGACCACCAGGATGCGCACGTCCTTGGCCGCGGCCGCCTGCAGCGCCTTGCCGGTGTCCACGAAGATCGGGCCGTTGACGCGGATCAGGTCTTTCCGCTCCATGCCGGCTTTGCGCGGAACGCTTCCGACCAGCAGGGCGAAGTTCACGTCGGCGAAACCGTCCTCGAGGTGTTCGCTGTCGGCTTTCACAACGCCCGCGAGTGTCGGAAAGGCGCAGTCTTCCAGTTCCATTTCGATGCCTTCCAACGCACCGAGCACCTGCGGGATCTCGATCAGGTGCAGGATGATCGGCTGGTCCGGCCCGAACAGCTCGCCGGACGCCAGACGGAAGACCAGTGAATAACCGATATGACCGGCCGCTCCGGTGACGGCGACGCGAATGGGCGGTTTCATCGTGGACGGCTCCTGTCGTGTTGGTCGCAAGGATGAGATCGGGCTGGAAAACGGGGCGTTCGATGTTTTCCGGTCGCCACGGTTGCCTCGGGTCCACCGCCGAAAGCCCAGTGATCGAGGGCCGCATCCGAGCCATGACGGCGACTGGGGGCGGTGGCGACAAGCGGCTGCATGATAGCCGGACGGCGGAATTTTTCACCCGTCTGGCGTTTGCGCGGTCCGTACCGGGCAGTATATGATCGCGACGCTTGATCTTCCGCGCAGACGCCGTTGCAAGGAGGCCGACGTGCGGATGCCGTTACCGGCCTTCGGAACCATCGGTCGGGTCCCGCGACGGTTGGTCCGCGCCTGGGTCCGGCGTTTGAGGAACCTGCGGGCCGCTCTGCGGACTTTGCTGCGGGTCGGCCGATGGCTGCGGCGACTCGTCGGTGCCGGTCGGCTGCGCGTCGTCGGTGTCCGTCGGTTGTGAATCGGGCGGTCGTCGAGAGGTCTCGGCGGGAGCATGTTCGGACGGTTCTGCCGCAGTGTCTTCGGCGGAGACGGCCGCAGCGTGTTCGGCGGGCTCCGCGGATGGTGGCTCGGGTGGACGGTCGGCCGATCGCTGCGGAGCGGATTCGGGGCCGAGAACGGCCGTGGCCGGTTCCCCTTCCAGGAGCATGCGGCGCTGCAGTTCCGCATGCTGGCGGGTGTCGCGCCGTTCGTAGCGGTACAGCAGGATGAGGATCAGAACCAGAGCGAGGACGACCACCGTGTTGCGGACGGCCGGCGGGACCAGCGGTTCGGACGTGCCGGCCTGTTCGGGGCGCCATTCCAGCCGCTTGGCAAGGATCATCGGCGCGAAGCGGGGGCGGTCCTGTGCGGTGTAGCCGAAATTCTTGAAGTAGTAGCCGGTGACGGACACACCGTCGACGAGGATGTCACCGCCGGTGGGGATGCCTTCGGGGATTTCGGTGCAGACGACCACCGCCGGGTTGGTCTGGGAATCCGGGGTGAACAGCCACGCTTCGTAGAGCCGCTGGATCCCGTATTCGTTGTCGTCGGCGGGGTAGGAGATGAGTTTGCGGATGTGTCCGCGGAGAGTGACGGGCTTACCGTGGTAGATTTCGGGATGGCGGAACAGATCGTAGTAGACGGGAAACTCGCCGGGGTTGTCGCGGTACCGCTGGTATTCGGGGAGCTTCAGCCGGTGCTGGACGAGTTCGCGAGCGGCTCGCTTGAGCAACCGCTGATCGGCTTTGCGGACGAAATCGAGCACGAAATAGTACGCCGCGCGTTCTTCGGGGCGGACACCGCGGGTGGTGATGCCTTTCTTGGGGTGTCTGGTCGGGGCGAAGACCAGAGGATCCAGCAGCACGTCCCGCACGTCTTCGCTGAAGATGCTCTCTGCGGCGGGGTGCTTGCCCGCGGCCGAACCGGTCTGCGTGTGAGCTGTGGTGCCGGCCCGCTCGGGCACTTTCTCTTCGGGCGCCCGGTCGGACGCCAGCGATCCGCCGTCGGTGGGCCGGGGTGCCGCGGAAGCCGCCCCTGGTGAAGCGGGCTGTTCGCCACTTTGGGCGGACGCGAGTCCGTCCTGCGTTGCGGCGATCAGGACCGTTGCGAGCAGGCCGACGGCGGCACGTCGGAGGACGGTGTTGGAGTACGAGGGCTGCGGGACGGCGTGCGCAGTTGGAATCCGGACTGGGAAGGTTCCAGCGACTGTTGCCAGACGGCGCCGGTTGTTCGCCATGGTGACAGCTCTCTGCAACAAGCGGATGGATCGGCCTCGAACGCCACGCGGATGTGATGGCTTCGGGCGGTCCTTCGCCCTCGGAGTGCAGTGGCCGCCGGGACGCGGTGTCCAATTCTGCCGGGACCGTTTCGGACGGGGGGACGGAAAAGAGGTGTCCGAGGAGGTCGCGTTCTCCGCGCCCGGTGATAACGACGAATGAAGGCTTCGGCGGGACCGGAGTCGCCCGCATGCGTCCGCGGCGGAAAGGACGATCGACTTCGGCCCGGCGATCACGCTTGCGCTCCCCGCCGAAACCGCTGTGTGCCACTGCCGTGCCAGTATAACGGCGGGTGTGGGCGTTCACAGCCAACAGCCGCATTGGGGCGGCCGAGACGCAGGTGGATCCGCGTATCGCCGTGGTTGCGGCGGCGGACGGCCACTGCCGAACGTCTCGGGCAAATGCGCGTGCGGTTCGAACGCCCGAGTCGGCGGGAGGAAGAAGTGGTGCGATTGTTCCGTCGCACGGTTCTGCCGGCGCGGAGATTGCAGAGCGAAGCGGCGGATGCCGGACCGCCGGGCAATGTGCGGCTTCAGGCGGTGTCTCGCAGTTCGCGGTAGGAGTTCAGGCGGTTGTAGAGCGTCTTGAGGGCAATGCCGAGTTGTTCGGCGGTGCGACGTTTGTCGCAGTCGTTTCGCTGGAGGGTGTGTTCGATGACGAACCGCTCGATGTCCTTGAGCGTTCGCGGTTGTGCATCCAGCCACTGTTTGAAGGCGTCGTCGATCGCGTTGCTGTCGGCGGTATGACCGGTGAGCCAGTTGGGCAGGTCTTCGGCGCGGATGCAACCGTCGCGGGAGAGGATCCGGGCGTGTTCCAGCACGTTGGCCAGTTCGCGGACGTTTCCGGGCCAGTGGTAACGCCGCAGGCAGTCCAGCGCTTCGGGGGTCAATTCGTAGTTTCGTCGTCCGCTTCCGCGTTTGAGGAGGTGTTCGGCAAGCCGCTGGATGTCGTCGGTTCGCAGCCGCAGCGGGGGCAACTGGATCACGAAGGTGTTGATGCGGAAGAACAGGTCCTCGCGGAACTGCCCCTGTTCGACCATCTGTTTCAGGTCGCGGTTGGTTGCGCAGACGACGCGGACATCGACGTGGAAGGCTTTGTTGTCGCCGACGCGGCGAATCTCTCCGGACTCCAGGAAGCGAAGCAGCTTGACCTGCATCGCCTTGTCGAGTTCTCCCAGTTCGTCCAGGAACAGCGTGCCGCCGTGTGCCACTTCCAGAAGCCCTTTGCGGGCGGCTTCGGCGCCCGTGAAAGCGCCGCGGGCGTGCCCGAACAACTCGCTTTCGACCAGATTCTCGGCGATCGCCCCACAATTGACGGGGACGAACGGTTGGTCGCGGCGTTCGCTGAGTTCGTGGATCAATCGGGCGGCCAGTTCCTTGCCGGTTCCGGTTTCACCCTGGATGAGCACGTTGCAATCGGTCGGCGCGACCCGCTCGATGAGTTGGCGGACCTGGCACATCACGGGCGTCTCACCGACCAGCAGCGTTCGGCCGCGGACGGCCTGCAATTCGCTTTCCAGAGCGAGCAACCGGTTCTGCAGCCGTCGCTTTTCGGTGCACCGTGCCAGCAGGTGTTCCAGCTCCACGAAGTCGCACGGTTTGGGAAGAAAGTCGAACACCCGCATCCGCAGGGCGCGGACGACCGAGTCGACGTCGCCGTGCGCGGTATGAATGACGATGTCCGTGTCCGGGGCATACCGACGAATGTGCTCGGCGACGTCCCATCCGCTGAGCCCCGGCATCCGCAGATCGACGATGGCGATGTCGAAGGCTCCTTGCTGGAGCTCCTTCAGTGCTTCGGTGCCGTCGGCACACACCACCACCTGGTGCCCCAGCGCCGGCAACTGCTCAGCGATGATCGCTCGCAGCGCGGCTTCGTCGTCGACGAAAAGAACTCGCAATCCAGGCGTCTTGCGACTCAAGGCGGGAATCCTTCCTCGTTCATGGCAGTGGGCGTCGTGCCCACTCCAGAGTGGTCGGATCTGGACCGCGACGACCAACCACCGGCGCGGTTGCCGCGGCGGTGGGGTTCTTAGCAAATGCGAACGTGCGCGACAACAGCGATCCGCGGGACTGTGACGCACCGGAGCGGGGGCCGCGCGGAGCGGGACGTGGACGGCTCACGCCGCTTTACGGGAACTTCGCCGGGGCGGGTCGCGTCATCTGTGCAGACGTCGCTGCTCAGATGAACCGCCGGCGTGTGCCGCGAGGACTGCCGTGATACCGCCGCGGTGGTGGGGCGAAAATCATCAGCCCGTGGGGTGAGGCGGTCGTAACGATGTTGCGGGTCGGTCGGGTTGCGGGGCGGCTCGAACGCGGACGCGGGCGCAGCCGGGTCCGAACGTAGCAGTCGTGGTGGTCCGATGGTTGGGCAGTCGTGCCGCACAGATGGCCCATCCTCGCTATTCCGCCCAAACGCACTAGACTTACGGGCGGCGGCGACGGGACGCGGACTGGCGGGGCACGGCTGCGGGTGTGCGCGGCGTGCCGGCGGCGGAGTCGTTCCTGCGAGTGCTGGTGGCTCTGCAACCGCGCGGGGAAGGATGCGCGGGCCGGTTCGCGAAACGTCGTCGAGGACGTGCGTGTTCGGTCCGCTGTGATGCTGCGGTCGATGTACGGGAAACTGCGGTGAAGAGGGTTGCGATGATGGCCCGAAGGAAGTCCGCGACGGTGTGGGCGGTGCTGTCCGGTGTGGTGCTTGCAGGGTTGGTGATGACCGGCCGGCCCGCGGCGGTAGTGCGGGCGGACGATACGCCGATCGTGGGTGCAGCGGACGCCGATGGGGGAGACTCCGGGGGCGTTCCGAAGCCGTCTCGGAATGACACTGCGGGGAATCCGACGGACGGAGAATCGGCCGGCGAAGCGTCGGGCGCCGCGGCGTCGGGAGACGGCAGGGACCAGCCGAAGACGACGCTGGAGCAACTTCTGTTCGTGCCCTATTCGAAGCTGTCTGCCGTCCTGGACCGGGCCGGCAGCGTGATCTTCGTGCCGTATGCCGAGTATCTGCGGCTGTGGGGTGAGGCGCTGCGATCGAAAGAAGGCGGCGGGCCGCCGGTCGCGGCGGTGATTCGCAGCGTCACGTATGCGGCGCGGGCCGAGCGGGATCGTGTGCTGATCGACGCGACCATGGAGATCCGCGCCCTGAAGGAGTCGTGGGCGGAGCTGCCGATCGCGTTCGCCGGTCTGGCGGTGGCTTCGGTTTCGTCCGAGCCTGCCGGTGTGGTGCTCCGCGGCACGTCCGAAGGCGGGTACCGGTTGCTTCTGCCGAAAGCCGGGACGTATCGCACGAGCATCCGACTGGAAGGACGCGTGCGGACGTCGCCGGACGGGAAGGAGGTTGCGTTCCAATGTCCGCCCGTGGCGGTGACGCGGCTGACCGTGGACGTGGACGAGCCGGAGCAGTCGATCCAGGTGGATCCGGCCGTGACCGTCGAAGCCCGATCCGCCGCGGACGGGCACACGGCCGTGCGAGCGGCGCTGCCCAGTACGGGGCGGATCGTCGTGCGGTGGCACCCGCGCGTCAGTCGCAAGCCGCAGATGGAATTGCTCACCACGGTCCGCAATCTGGCGCAGGTCCGCATCCAGGACGGCCTGGTGCACACCGATGCGTGGCTCCGGTTCAAGGTCCTTCGCGGTGAACTGCGTGAGATCCGGATTGGTGTGGCGCGGGGACAGAACATCCTGGACGTGGGCTCGCCGGACGCTCAGGTGCAGGGATGGACGGTCGACGACTCCGGACCGTTTCAGGTCGTGACGGTCAAGCTGTTGGCGCCGGTGACGACGGAGGCGACCGTGGAGGTGCACACGGAGCGGACGCAGCCGACCGGACCGTTTGCCGTGGCGGGGCGCGCGGACGGAAACGTGCTCGGGATCCATGCACTGGATGCCAACCGCGAAGCCGGACAGATCGTGATTTCCGCCGCACGCGAACTGACAGTGGCGGTGGAGGAGCAGACGGGGATCGCGCGGATCGATCCCAGCGAGGTGGACGCGTCGATCCGCCGTGGTGACGGATTGGCGTTCAAGTACTTCAACCCGCGGTTCGCTCTGCGGATCGCCGTACGGCCGATCGAGCCCCGGATCGAGGCGGTGCACAAGGCCCGTTTCGTGTTCGGCGACGAGGAACTGCGGCTGGAGGCGGATCTGTCGTTGACGATCGAGCGGACGGGCGTGTTCGAGGTTCGGTTCCGCGTTCCGGAGTCGCTGAGCGTGCAGACGGTGGCGGGGCCGGCGGTCAAGGAACACCGGTTCGATCCGCAGACCCGCGTGGTGACGGTCACTTTGAAGCAGAAGACGCTGGGAACGGTCGAACTCCGTGTGCGCGGCGTTCGGCCTCTGCCGGCGAACCAGTCTTCCGCCTCGCTGGTGTTGCCAATGCTCGAACTGCTGGGCGTGGATCGTGAGACCGGACACATCCACGTGTATGCGCCCGAGGCGCTGGAGGTCATCACCGACGCGGCGGAAGTGACCGGGGCGCAGCCGGAGCCGCCGACACAGGCGGTCTCGATCCCCCGAGTGCGGCTGGTTTCGGCCTGGTCGTTCAACCGCCCGCCGGTCCGGCTGCCGGTGACGACCCGGCGGCGCCCGACGCATCTGACGGCCACGGTGGCGACGGTGATTTCGGTGCGGCCGGAGCGGACGCAGGTTCTGACCCGGTTGACGTACCACGTGCAGTATGCGGGCCTGGATACATTCCGCCTGCTGGTGCCGGCCGCCGCCGGAGACGAGGTGCAGATCGAACTGGCCGGCGGCGGGGATCGACCGGCCATCCGCCAACGCGTCCGCGTGGGAGCCGTCGAGGGGGGTTACGTGGAATGGCGGGTGGTGCTGCAGCGGGAGGTGACCGGGGATGTTCCGCTGCGGGTGGTCTATTACCTGGATTCGAAACTGAGCGACGAGGGGAACGGGCCGGCCGCCGCGGCGGCAGAGGGTCGCAAGGGGGGCCCGGTTGCGGAAGCCGCAGCGGACGGCGATGAGACGGCGGCGGGTGGAACGGAAGCGACGGGTGATGCTTCGACCGAGGGGCCGCCACATCGTCCAGCTCCGACGACCCAACTGGTCGTTCCGCTGGTACAGGCTGCGGGATTGCAAGCGGACCGGAAGGCGGGCACGCCGCAAGTTGCCTTGGCCGACGTGCGCGGGGAGGTAGTGATCGACAAGCACGAGTCGCTGTCGGTGTCTGCGATGGCGCTGGATGAGGCGCTGGAGCCGATCGACGTCCGCGAATTGACGCTGGTGCCACCGCAGGGAACGCTGGCCTTCCGCTACTTTCGACAGCCCGTGTCCGTGCAGATCGCCGCGCGGCGTTTCGAGGTTCAATCGGTGGTGGAGACGGTGGTGCTGCGGGGGCTGGTGGAAGTGGTGGTGGCTCGCGATGCGACGGCCACGTACCGCTGTCGGTACCGCATCAAAAGCAGCGAGCGACAGCGGTTGCCGGTGGAGTTGCCGGCCGGCAGCGAGCTGCTGGCCGTGGTCGTCAACGGGCGTTCGGTGAATCCGGAACGGCCGGCGAGTGCGGAGGCGGCGGACGGTGCCTTGCCGTTTCTGGTGAACGTGGCCCGCAATACGCCGCCGGATGTGCCGTTGACATTGATCCTGCAGTTCCGCCGCCGGTTGGGCGATGTGTTCAGCTTCCGGGGAGGAACTCTGAGCCTTCCGTTGCCGGTGATCGGTGGACGGGACGCGGGGGTCGTGGTGCAGGAGCAGATGGCGGCGGTGTGGATGCCGTCGGTGTACACATTGCTGGGACGGCCGGACCATTTCGAGCGGGCCGACGTGCCGCTGCTGTGGCGCTGGTTGTGGGTCCTTCCGGCGGCACCCATCGATCTGGAGAAGTATATCGGGGTCGATGCGGCGGCCGCCCTGGCGTTTCCCACGGAGGGGCGGCTGTTCGTCTACCGTGCCCTGGGTTTCGCCGATCGGCTGCAAGTGACCTGGTGGAGCCTGTGGTTCTATGGCTGGGTGCTGGGCGGCGCGGCCGTGCTGGTGGGGCTGGTGCTGGTCCGGACCTCCTGGGAGAACAAGCTGGGCGTCCTGTTGTTCGGTGCGCTGATCGCATCGCTGTTCAGCCTGCGGTACGGCGACTGGGTGAGCGAAGCGGTGTTCGCGGCACGGTTCGGCCTGTTGGCAATGGTCGGACTGTGGATTCTGCACGCGGTCTTCCGGCCGGGTTCGCAGGGGCCGGCATCACCGACGGCGGCCGCACCGGAAGAACCTCCGCCCTCGGACCAGGGTGATGCGCCGTCGGCGTTGGGGCAAACGCCGGAATGCGCGACGCACGCCGAAGCCGATGAAGCGACCGCATCGGTTTCCGGAACCGCTCCGCCGTCGCATCCGCCGGCCGAAGAGCAAACCGGCGCCGCCGGCAGCGCGACGGCGCAGAGGCTGCCTGAGACGGCGCAGAGCGGCAGTCGCGAGGAAGGCCCGGAGGCCTCCATGCTGGGACCGTCGAGCGAAGCGCTGGGCACCGATCGGGCGGAGGACATCGGTGGGCCGCCCGATGAGGCCGCGGATGCCGGCCGGGCGTCGGAGACGGCGGAGCCGACAGAGGGCGATGACGCATCGGCCGGCGGGGCTGCGGGAGACGAACCACGGCAGGACGACGATCACGGAACGGGAGAGAGCGGCGACGAACGGAACGATTCGGCATGAAGTCGGCACGGATACATCGACGCCGCGTTTCCGGGAGCCGGTCGCGGGGTACGGGCGACTGACAGCGCACGGCGACGGCCGTCGGCGGACCGGCGGAGCCTGGTGTGTGGATCGAATTCGGGCGTATGGGCGAATGAGAAAGCCGGCAAAGCAAACCTGGAGCGCGATTTCGCGACGGCGTGCGATCGAAATCGAGCGCCGCTGCGGTGGGCTCGACCGCGGACGGGAACGTGACCGGGGCTGCTCGGGGCGGCCGGTGGCGTGTGTGCGGTGCCGGTCGGCCGTGGTGCAGTTCGCGGTGGCCGCGGCGCGATGGTGCGCCGTGCTGATGGTTCCGTGGTTGCTGAATTCCACGGGGCCGGTGGTATCGGTGCCGGTCGCCGCGTCGGAAAAGGCGGCTCGGCAGCCGTCGAAGGAGCGGGAGGCGACGAGTGTGCCCAAGGCGGCGACCTCCGCGCGGGGACCGACGCCGCGGAGCGGAGCTGTGGTGGATCCGTCGGCAGTGCATCGTCGGCGGTTGTTCGTACCGGCGGAGGATCTGGAGGCGATCCTGCAGGCGCAGCCGCGCGGTGTGCTGCTGGATCGCGCGGAGCTGGAAAGGTTGCAGGAACGGGCGCGACGCGCCGCAGGCGGCGGAGCGCGGGTTCCCGGAGTGGCGGTCGAGCTGACCCGCGCGCGGTATGCGATCGGCTTCGAAGCCGAGTCGACGACGGTGCACGCGCAGTTCGAAGTGCGGCAGAACGCGCCGGGGTGGCATTTCGTGGATCTGGCGTTTTCGGGGCCGAGCTTCGAGCGCGTGTTGATGGACGACCGGCCGGCGGCGGTGACCGTCACCTCGGGCAAGCAGCCGGCCTGGCGCGTGTTCACTCACGGAACGGGCACGCACACGCTGGTGTTCGAAGGACGATTGCCGTTGGGCAAAAGTGGCGCCGACACGGTGGTCGCGTTCGGTTTCCCGCCGGTTCCGGCGGCCGAGCTGCGGGTAAATGTCCCGGCAGGGCGGTTCCTGAGCGTGGACGGTCTGCATGTGCGGCGGCCCGAACCGCTGGATGCGGCTGCCGAGGTGGTGATCGGCGTCGGCGGACGCCGGTCGGTGCGGTTGCAGCTTTCGGACCGTCCTGCGAGTCGTGCCGCCGATGGCCTGGTTTTCGCCAGCACGGCGTACGGCGTGCACGTGGCGCCGGGAGCCTCGACGTGGCGTGCCGTGGTGGCTCTGCAGGTGTACGGGACGCGGCTGGACCGGTTCACCTTCCGCGTCCCGCACGGGCTGGAGATCACCGACGTGACCTCGCCGGGGCTGGAGGCATGGGAACTGGTCGATGCGGCGGATGGCTTTACGGGCATCGTGCTGGACTATCGGCAGCCGCTGGACGGTGTGCGACGCGTGACGCTGGACGGCGTGATTCCCACCGATCTGGGCCGGCCGTTCGATGTGCCGGGACTGCGGATCGACGGTGTCCAATCCCACGTGGGACGATTGCTGGTCCGTTACGAGCCGCGGACACGGCTTCGGCAGTTGCAGGTGGAGGGATTGCGTCCGGTGACCGCGTTGCCGGCTGCGGTGGTCGACCAACTGCCCGGTCCACGGGACGCGATGCAGTTCGCCTTCGATGCGTGGCGTGAAGATTTCGTGTTGCGGTTGCTGATCCAGCCCAAGGAGCGCGAGGTGCACGCTGCGCTGTCGACGTTGTTGGACGTCGAGCAGAACGGCGTTTCACTGCAGACGATCGCCAGCGTGGAAACGTTTTTCGGGCCGCTGTTTCGCCTCCACTTTCGGCTGCCTGCGGAATGGCAGATTTCGGGCGTGCTGGTGGAAGACCAGCCGGCCGACTGGTCGGTGCTTCCCAAGGCCGCGGGTGTGCACGTCGTGGAAGTCACGTTTCCCAAGCCGTTGAGACCCGGGGCCGCGCTGCGGGTGACTCTGTCGGCGGATCGCCGTCCGGGCGGCTGGCCGATCGAGGAGCAGTCTGCGCGGATGCCATTGCCGGAGGTGGAATTGCTGGAAGCCACGGTGGTCGAGGGGACCTACATGATCCGCGGCGACGACCGTTTGGAGCTGGTCGTGGAATCGTTGCGGGGGCTGGATCCGGTGAAACTGGGACTTCCCGGGGAGCGGTTGGGGTTCCGCTATCAGGACACGCACTTTTTGGGGGATCTGGTTGTCCGCCGGCGGCCGACGGTTCTGGCATCGCGGATTCTGACCTTTACCGCCGTCGAGCCCGCACAGGTGGTCACCGATGCCGAGATCCGGGTGGACATCAGCGGAGGCGGGGCGGCCCTGGGAACGCCGGATGCGCAGACGCCGTCCGGTGGTCTGCGGACGCTGCGCATCGCCGTGCCCGAACGTGTGGATCCGGCGATGGAGTTTCGGCTGGTCGACGGCGAGGGGCGGATTGTGGAGCAGTCGGCGGGCGCGCCACGGGAGGGCATTCGCACGTGGGTGCTGCGGTTCGACCGCTGGGTTCGGGGGCGGGTCGAGCTGACCACCCGGTTGCGTGTGCCGCGGGAGAAGGACCAGAGCGAATTCGAGCTGCCGCGGTTGCGGGTGATCGGGAGCGACTGGGCGACCGGATACGTGATACTGGAAGCACGTCCGGAGCAACGGCTGGAAGTCAACGCGGTGGATGCCGACGGCCACCCGCTGGCGGAAGTCGACGTGCTGGATCTTCCGCCGCACCGGCATGTGCCGCGATATCGGATCGTGGCGGTTCATCGCTTCGTCGCGGACGATTACAGCGTCCGGGTGAAGGAAACGACGTTCGAACGCGTGCCGGTGCCGACGGCGGTGGCCCAGAGCCTGCGCATCCGCTCGGTGCTCGGCCGCACCGGCGATTGGACACATCATGCCGAACTGACGTTTTCGGCCGCGGGCGTGCAGAGCCTCGCCGTGCAGTTGCACGAAGGGGCGCGGCTGTGGTCGGCAGCGATCGACGGGCATCCGCAGGCTGTTCGCAGGACCGACGGGCAATACCTGATCACCCTTCCGGTTTCGACACGGCCTGGAGCCGTCCGGCGTTTGACGATTGTGTATGCCGAGCGGGGGCCCGTTCCGGAGGTGTTCGGCCGCCTGGGCGTGCGGCCGCCGGTGTTCGGAGTGATCGACGGAGAAGGCCGGCGCCAACCGCTGAATACGCTGGAGTACGCATGGTCCGTGCACCATCCGCGGGATCTCCTGCTGGTCGCGACGCGGCCGCCGTATGTGCCGGTACGGCCACTGAAGCGGGAGACGCTGCTGGGGCGGCTGCGGGATCTGTTCCGGGTTCCGGAGCCGGAACGATGGTTCGGCCTGCTGATGGCGACCGGGGTGGTGATCGTCGGATTGGCGGTCGTCGTTTCGCTGGTGCGTCGGCTGCGGGAGAGCGGGCTGAGCTGGTGGGGATGTGCGACGACCGCGCTGGCCACCGTGGTGACGCTCGTGGTGCTGCTTCTGCTGGCGGGATTGCTGTTGCTTCCGGCGACGCAACGGGCGCGTCATGCGTATCGCGGATTGCGGCGGGACGGCGCGAACGCCGCCGTGGCCACGGCGGAGGCACCGGTCGCCGGCGCGAAGGAAAGGATCGCGGGGGCGGAGGAAGACGCCGCGGAGGCACCGATGACGGCGGTTCCGCAGGCGGAAGCGGCGGCGGACGTCGCGCAGTTCGAGGACCGAAGCAAGGAAAACGCGCCGCTCCCGCCGGCCGCGAAGAAACCGGCACCGGCGGCGGGCGAGGAACAGCGGCTGTCGCGGAGTCCGATGGTGACCGACGAACGTTCCGGACGTGGTGGCGAACGTTCGGTGCGCGCATCGGGCCGTGCCGCCGGTTCGAATGGCCGGGACGCTGCGACATCGCCCGCTCAGCAGCGGCCGCTGGACCTTCCGGAAACCGGGAAAAGGGGTGCCCGGATTGCGTCAACCGGGTCCGAGTCCGGACCGGCCAGGGCCTCCACGAGGGGGGCGGTCCATCGTGGACTGCTTTCGCTGCAGTTGGAGTTCGAGCCGCCGGGCGGGACGGTCGCCGACGAATTCCGATACGTCGGCATCCGGCACGGCGTGGACGCACCGGAGCTGACGGTGGCGTATGAGAACCGGCCGGTGGCGCGGGCGGTTCGATGGGTGCTGATGACGTTGGCGGGCTTTCTGTTCTGGTGGCTGCGGGAGGCTTCGTGGCGGTTGCGAACCGCACTGGGTGTTTTCGGTGTCTGCCTGCCGCTGGCGGTTTCGCCCTTCGCCCATCCGGCGGCTCAGATCGCGGCGGACGGGGTCTTCTTTGGAGCGATCCTCGGCGGGCTGTTGTGGTTGCTGCGATGGGGCGTGTGGACGTGCGGGAACGTGTGGCGGCGGCTGCGTGCGGTACTGCGGGGGGGCACGACCGGGGAACGCGGCGGCGCGGAAGGAGCGGGCGGTGCCGCGGGGGCGGCGGCGGTGTTGCTGCTGACGGCGCTCGTTCCGGCCACCGCTGGCGTCGCACGGGCCCAGCAGCCGGAACGAGAGGACGGCCGACTGGAAACGGTAGTGATTCCGGTGGAGGGAGAACCAGACCCGCGGAGCCTGCCCTCGGATCGTGTTTTCCTGCCGCTGGCGGACTACGAGCGTTTGTGGCGACGGGCGCATCCGGAACGGTTCCAACCAAAGCCGCCGATCGAAGGCGTGATCAGCCAGGCGGAGTATGTGATCGAGACCGGAGCGGCCGCTTCGGGTGCGGGAGCGGCGTCGGCGGGAACGGTGCAGGGGGGTGCGGTGGTTCGGGGACGGATCGTCGCGCACAACCTGGGAGCGGCGGATGTCTGGCTGCGCTTGCCGTTGGGCAATGTGGCGGTCGAATCGTTGCGGATGGACGGTCAACCGGCGGACGTGCGGACCGAGGCGGGGGCCGGGCAGCCGTTGTCGGTTCGTGTTCCCCCGGGGGCGCTGCACGTGCTGGACGTGACGCTGCGTCTGGCGGTGGATCGCCGCGGACCGGCGGGGCGGATCGCCTTCCCTGTGGTCGCCACGCCGGCAACCCGGGTGGAGTTCGTCGTCCCGCTGCAAGACGCCGAAGTAACCGTCCTCGGCCCCGTCGGCCCGTATCAGCGGGTACGGAACGGCAACGGGCGGACCAGCGTGGTGTTCTCGATGCGGAATGGGACGGGTGTGACGATTGCCTGGCAGCCGAAGCAGGCGCGGGCCGAATTGGCCGACATCGTGCACTGCGAGTCACTGCAGGTCCTGCTGATTGATGATCGCGGGGTTCGGCTGGTGACGCGGCATGCCGTGGATGTTCGCCGCGGCCGGCTGACGCGTCTGCGGTTGCGGATTCCCGCCGAAGGGCGGTTGCAGGCGATTTCCGGGCCGCTGGTGAGTGGCTGGGAGGTCAAGGCGGCCAGGGATGGGCAGCGGTCGGTGATCGTGTATTTCCGGCAGCCGATCGAGGAGCGGAGCTGGGTGGGGCTGGAGCTGTATTTATCCGATCTGGCGACGGATGAACCGCGGAAGGTGGCGATTCCCCAGGTCGTGCCGCAGGACGTGCAGCGTGACGTGGGCTGGCTGGCGATTCACGCCTCGGCGGACTACGGCCTGCAGGCGGCCGCCGAAGGGAGTTTGCGGCCGATCCATCCGGATCAGTTCCGACCGCCCGGGGACCTGAGAGTGGTCACGCCGCTTCCGAGGCGCTTCGCGTACCGGTTTGCTTCGCGGGATTGGAGCGTCGTGGTGACGGTTCGCCGGCAGCCGGCGCGGTCGGTGGCGTGGGCGTATCACGCCGTTCGCGTGGAGCGGCGGAAGGTGCGGTACTCCAGTTACGTCGATCTGCGGTTCGAAGATGCCGCGCGTACGGCCGCGTCGTTGAGTGTTCCGCCGGGGTTCGTCGTCACGGAGCTGACGGGCACCGGGGTCGTCGACTGGTACTTCAGTGACGCGGACGCACATGCCGTGTCGGGGCGATCGTCATCGGAAAAGACCCCGACGGCCGGGCCGGCGGATCGGCCGCGCGTGTTGTCGGTAGAGTTCGGCCGGCCGATGTTGGGCCGCATCGAGCTGGCGCTGATGGGCTTCGTGAGCAAGGGGCCGAACGCGACGTCGCTGTCGCTGGTCATACCGGCTCCGCGGGGCACGGATCGCCTGGTGACGGAAGCGGCGGTGTGGGTCGATCCCGGTTACACGGCGGTGATGGAAGAGCCGGACGGTTGGAAGTCGGTCGATCCGGCGGGGCTGTCGCAGCGGCTTCGACAGCGGTTGCCGCAGCCGATCCCGTTCGGGTTGCGTTCGACGGCGTCGACATTGCCACCCGTGCCGCTGAAGCTGCAGCGGGCTCGGTCGCAGTTCCGTGCCGACTCACTCACCTCGATCACGCTGAGCGATCCGGTGCTGGCCTATTCGATCCATTGCCGATGGGAATTCACCCGGACGGCGGACACGTTCTGGCTGGAGTTGCCGAGTTGGCTCGGCGAGCACGCGCACATTCGCGGCCCGGCGATTCGCGAGACGACCGCCTTTGCGGATGCGGAGAACGGACGCGTGCGCTGGCGGGTTCGTCTGCAGGAGCCCTACCGCAAGGAATACGTGCTGGAAGTGCGGGCCAACCTGCCGCCGCCGAAGGACCGGATTGCGACGCCGCGCGTGGTGTTTCTGGAACCGTTGCCCGAGGGGTCGGAGGAGGCCGGCGCGGCGACCGAAGCGCCGGTCGGGCTTCGGCCGATTTCCGCACAGGCGCACTACGTGTTGCTGACGAACGTGTCCAGCAGCCAGCTACGGTTGGATACGCCTTCGGCGCTGCAGCCGGTGACCAGTAGCCCGCTGGTCGTGGATCCGGAATTGATCGCGGCGGCGGTCGCGTTCGGGCGGATCAGGTCGCCGCGGTCGCTCCCGCGGTGGACGATCCAGCGTCTTCGGCAGGAGCGTGGTCCTGCGGCGGTCGTCCTGCTGGCTGACCTGATCACGGTGGTGGCCGCGGACGGTACGTACCGGACGCAGGCGACCTACACCGTGCGAAACCGTGGTCGGCAATTCCTGGCGGTGGATCTGCCCCGGGAGGCTCGGTTGATGGCGGTGACGGTCGCCGGCCGTCCATCGCGGGCGGTTCGGGGAGCGGACCGCACGCCACAGGAGGGGGCGGAGCGTTTGAGGATTCCGCTGCCGAAAACCACGCAGGCGGCTCGAGCGTTTCCGGTGCGGGTGATCATTCAGGGGCGGTTGCCCGGGCGTTTGCCCGGAGGAACGTCTCCGCTGCGGCGGGAAGTGGACGTCCCGGCTCCTCGTGTGGTGGGGCGGGAGCAGGACGACGAACTGGGAATTCCGGTCAGCCGGACGGCTTGGGAGGTGTTTTTCCCGGAGCAATTCGATGTCGTGCCGATCGACGACCCGCGGCGGAGCAACCTGACGCCGGGCACGCCAGCGGACCGGCAGGCGTTGCAGTTGCTGTCGTATCTGGACGAGGCCTCGGAGCTGTTGAACGTTCTGCAGCGCAAGACCAGCGCCAAGCAGCGGTATTACGCGTGGAAGAACCTGAAGCAGCTCGGCGTGGCCGTGCAGTCGTATCAGTCATCGGGGGCAGAGCATTCGCGTTACGGAAAGGACGCGGCGATTCGGTTCGAGCACTTCCAGCGAATGCTGGCCGAGAATGCGGTGCGCGGCGAGCAGGCGGAAGCGGTGCCGCAGGTGCCCACACTGGTACCCGGCCAATCGGTCGCTCCGGGCGCACCCGAATCGGGCGGTGTGCTGGACGAACAGCAGCAGGTTGCGGTGATTGAGAGCAACAGTGCGCGGCTGTACGAGCTGAACGTCGGGCGTGTGGACGTGTTGCAGGCCACGACCGATGCGCCGGACAATTTCCGCTTCGAGATCGGCCGGCAGCCGCCCACGAAGCAGGGAGCGGATGGGAAGAAAGTCACCGCCGGGAAGACGGCCGCCAAAGTCGACAAGGACGCAGCGCGCAAGCGGCAATTGGAAAAGAGCCTTGCACAGTTGCGGATCGCCAATGAACGGTTGCAGCAACAGATGAGCCGGCAGGCGACGCCGCAGGCCGCGGCGCAAACCGCACAGACGCGGGCGCCGGATCGCGGCCGCCCGACGGCGGCCGTTCCGGGAGAGTTCGCCGCGCAGGAGGCCGGCGTGGCGGGAACGGTGGTCATGGGAGGATTCGGCGGCGGCATTGGCTTGCCGGCAGTGGGCGGCGAGGGTGCCGGTGGAAGGCAGCAGGCTGGGGGGACCGACGGCAGTCCCGCGAGTGAACTGGACGGCGAGGTGTGGACCGCGGCCGGCGGTTTGTCGCTGCAGTTCGAAATCCCGCGATCCGGTCGAAAGTTGCTGTTCACGAAGATCGGCGGCGGGCCGAGACTGCGAGTGTGGGTGCGTCCGCAGGAGGGGCTGAAGACGGTCTTCGCGCTGGGGTGGTGCGGTGTGTGGCTGGTGCTGTCGGTGTCGGCGTTCGTGGCGTTGGCGCAATCCGGCGTGCGCGCCGCGCTGGCCGGTCGTTGGCCCTGGATGGGCGCTCTGATCGGCCTGCTGTTGTTCTGGTTCGTCCC
>RFHO01000469.1 GCA_003696385.1 Planctomycetota bacterium
GGAATCGACGCGCTGTACGGCAACGTCATTCCCAGGGTTTCGATGGCCGAGGCCATCGTGTTGGCCGTGTACATCCCGCCGCACGCGCCGGCTCCAGGACAACTGCGCTTGACGATCTCTTTGCGTTCCTCGTCGCTGATGTGCTTGGCAATGTACTCGCCGTACGACTGGAACGCCGAAACGATGTCCAGCTTTTCTCCGTGCGGCCCGCAGCCCGGCTTGATGGTCCCGCCATAGACCATGATCGACGGGCGGTTCAGCCGGCCCATGGCCATAACGCAGCCGGGCATGTTCTTGTCGCAACCGGGGATTGAGATGTTCGCGTCGTACCAGTGCGCGGCCATCACCGTTTCGATCGAGTCGGCGATCAGGTCGCGCGACTGCAGCGAGTAAGACATCCCTTCGGTACCCATCGAAATGCCGTCGCTGACGCCGATGGTATTGAACCGCATCCCGACCAGGCCGGCCGCCGTGACGCCCTCCTTGACCTTTTCCGCCAGCTTCAACAGGTGCATGTTGCATGTGTTGCCCTCGTACCACATGCTGGCGATGCCGACCTGTGCCTTGTCCATGTCCTCTTCGCTCAGGCCCGTGCCGTAAAGCATCGCCTGAGAGGCCCCTTGGGACCGGCGCTGCGTGATCCGCGAGCTGTACTTGTTCAACTGGGTCATGACGCGTCCGCCTCGACTGTCGCTTCAAATCCCGTGCTTCCGCTGTCCAGCAATCCCACAGAACGGGCAGTCTAGTGCCCCCGACGGCGAGACTGAAGCGAAGGGGCGACCCGGGTCCGTATGCACGGCTGCCGGAACAGGTCTCGATCACGCGCCGTGGTCCTCAGCTCGATCCTCTGCGATCATCGATGCGCAGCGGCAATGCCGGGCCGACGAGAATAAAAACACAGGCAGGCCCGGCGACCTGCCTGTTGGGACTCCCCTGGCGGCCAGGCGGCCGTAGGTTTCCGGACTTGCAGCGTCTCACAGTTGCTGGCGGCGAATGATGCCCTCGCACAGCCCGCGACACAGCAGCGTGACGAACGCACGGCCGGCAGACAGACGAAAACGCAATCCTTCCTCGGTGGGAGCCGCCTGCAGTTCGATTTCGTCTTCGCCGGGGGCCGCGTTGGCCAGCGCCTCGCGGATCCGGCGGCCACGGTCGTCCTTGGGTTCCTCGGTCAGGGGCAGCCATTTCTTCGCCCGCACCACCAGGCGAAGCGGCAGATAATCCTTGACCTTTCGACCACGGCCTTCGACGAATCGATCGATTGCGTCGTACAGTTGCGGCAAAGCACGTTCGCCCCCGACGGCCAGCCACAGCGCCCCCTCGCCGATGCCCACGTACGCCGAGGCGTCCGCGCCGTACAACCGTTCGTCCTGCTTGCGCATCCGAGTGCCCTTGATGCGGTGGATGGTCACTGCGCGGCGCGAGCCGACGTTCAGCTCCAGTTCCTTCACATCGTCGCCTTCACCGGCCAGTTTGAGCAGTTCGGCCAGGGCATTCTTCGCATTGTCGGCTCCAACCAGCTCGACGGCCGCCACGAACGTCGCGGCTCCGGATTTCTCGCCTTCCAGCTCCGCGAACGCATTGATGTCGCCACGTTGGATCGTTTTTTGCAACGCCACCAGCAGCGGGCGGATGGCTTCGAACCGCGCTTGCCCGGCCGTCTTCGCCGCCGCATCGTTGCCAGCCAGCGCTGCCTTCAGGCGCTGTTCGGCCTGCTCCGCAGCCTTGGACAACACTTTGCGGGTGCTCTCGTTCATCCGCCAGGCCACGTCGACCGACAGCGGCGCGGCCAAGCGATTCATCCCTGCAAACGGCGAATCGGCCGTTGCGACTCCGCGAAGCATCTTTCGCAATGCCGAATCGGCCACCGCCGTCATTTCGAATTCGGCAAACATCGTCCCGGCGTCGGGCAGCAGCCGGAAGCCCAGCCGCAACTCGTTGCCTTCACGGACGAACTGTTCGAGCGTCGCCAAGGTCGATTCGACACCGGCCCTTCGGACTTCGTATTCCGGCTCCGATTCGTTGTCCCGCCGTTGCAATCCCGGCTGGGCGTTGGCCTTGGCGGTCGCCAGAAACGTCTCGCGAAAGCCGACCGGGATCGCCTGGATGTCCAGCTTCGCCCCCACGTCGTACCGCTCGGCGAGCGGCTTGACGATCGCGGCCGGATCCGGCAGTTCGCCCAGTTGGCTTTCGTCCTGCGTCAGGAAGGCATAGCTCCGCTGAAACAGGACGTGCCACGGTCGGCCGCGTCCCGTGAGTACCACATCGGCCCGCGACTGGGACGGCGCTTCGGACGACTCCTTTTTGCCCGCGGTGGTCCCTGGCCCTTTCCGTTCCTCGTCGACGCTTCGCCCGGAAATCGCGATCACCGTGTCGATGAAACTCCGCTGATCCACGATCGGCACAAAGGCGATGGCCCCCGGCGTTCCGCCGTTCGGCGCCGCAAGGCGAAACATCGCTCCCAGCGGCTGGCCACGATCGATCCCCCGCAGGTCGTTCCAGCTCTTCAGTCGGTCTGCCAGCAGATCCTTCAGCTCCGGATGCCCGCCCAGTTCGGCGGCGCCTCGGATCCGGGCCAGAATCGTGTCCACGCTCGGAACCGCCAGCACGATCACCGGTCGATGGGACGCGAACAGCGACTCGATTCCCTCGTCCTGCTCGCCGTCGGCCGCGCGGCCGGCCTGTTTCGGTTTTGCCCCGGCCTGAGCCCACGCCGTCTGCGTCATTCCCAGCAAGACCGAGACGGCCAGCAGCACCAGAATCGCTGCTGTCCACCTTTGCCCGCGACACATTCGCCCGATCACTGCAACCATTGTCCACTCTCCTCGGTTCGGTGCCGTCTTTCGCATCGCGCGAAAACCGCTCGATGAATCCGGCGGCCGGGTGGCAAGGACGCCATCACCAGCCGCTCACCCTCCCATGCGGTCGATGATACGCCGCAATCCGCATGCTCGTTGCGGCTCCATCGCGCGCTCCGCTCGGACCGCGCACCGCGACGGATCTGCAACGAGGCTCATGCCGCGTTTCCCCACGAGAAAAAGGTTGGCTCGGCCGGAACGGATCGTGCTCCTTCGGCGTATACCGCCGATGCCATCGCCCGGTTTCACATTTCGCCCCGCTCCGGATCCGACGGCCGCCTCCCGCAAACCCATCGTCCGATCGGTCGACCAGGGCAACGACGCGGGGACGATCGTCGCCGACGGCCGCCTCGGTCGCGGTTTGCCATAAACCGGCGTTATAATCGGCACGACAGGCACGGAAACGCCGAGCGGTGAGCAGAACAGCGGCTACGGGAAAGTTTCCGGTCCACAGACAGGAATCGTCACGCCGTTGGGAGCGTGTTCCGGTGCAACAGCCGCACCACACTTCCGTTCGCAACGAACCGTCCATCAGACACGAAGGAGGTCGGACATGTCCACCACGACAGAACAGGCCGTCGTCACACCCCCGCCCGTTCGGTGCACGAAGATCCTGATCGACAACGAGTGGCGTGACGCCGTCAGCGGCAAGACGTTCACCACCATCAATCCGGCGACGGAGGAACCGATCGCCGAGGTCGCCGAGGGGGACGAGGAAGACATCAATCTGGCCGTGCAGGCCGCCCGCCGCGCGTTCGAAGAAGGCCCCTGGTCGCGGATGGACGCGCGGGACCGTGGCCGTCTGCTGAACCGCTTGGCCGACCTGATCGAAGAGAACTTCGACGAACTGGCCGCCCTGGAAACACTCGACAACGGCAAGCCGATCCGGGACAGCCGCACCGCCGACGTCCCCCTGACCATCGACTGCCTGCGCTACTACGCCGGCTGGGCGGACAAGATTCACGGGGACACGATCCCCGTCCGCGGCAAGTACTTCACCTATACACGCCGCGAGCCGGTCGGAGTGGTCGGCCAGATCATTCCCTGGAACTTCCCGATGTTGATGGTCGCGTGGAAATGGGGGCCGGCACTGGCCGCCGGCTGCACGGTGGTCATGAAACCCGCCGAACAGACGCCTCTGACCTGCCTGCGAATGGGCGAACTGGCCATCGAGGCGGGCTTTCCTCCCGGCGTGATCAACATCGTCCCCGGCTTCGGCCCCACCGCCGGCGCGGCGCTGGTGCGACACCCGGACGTCGACAAGATCGCCTTCACCGGCGAATACACCACCGCACAGATCATCATGCGGGAAGCGGCACCGACGCTGAAGCGGCTGTCGTTCGAACTGGGCGGCAAGAGCCCCAACATCGTCTTCGCCGACGCGGACCTCGACGCTGCCGTCGCGGGAGCGGAGTTCGGTCTGTTCTTCAACCAGGGACAGTGCTGCTGCGCGGGCAGCCGTCTGTTCGTCGAAGATTCGATCCACGATGAATTCGTCCAGCGGGTCGTCGAACGGGCGCGCTCGCGGCGGCTGGGGAATCCGTTCGACCCCAACACCACTCAGGGCCCACAGGTCGACAAGGCGCAATTCGACAAGATCATGTCCTACATTGAAAAGGGTCGCGAAGAAGGTGCCACGTGCCTGACCGGCGGCAAGCGTTTCGGCGATCGGGGCTATTTCATCGAACCGACGGTCTTCGACGACGTCACCGACGAAATGGCCATCGCCAAGGACGAAATCTTCGGCCCCGTGATGCAGATCCTGCGGTTCAAGGACATCGACGAAGTCATCAGGCGGGCCAACCAGACCTTCTACGGCCTGGCCGCCGCCGTCTGGACGCGCGACGTGACCAAGGCGCACCGCATCGCCAACAGCGTCCGCGCCGGAACCGTGTGGGTGAACTGCTACGACGTCTTCGACGCCGCCGCGCCGTTCGGCGGGTTCAAGATGAGCGGCATCGGCCGAGAACTCGGCGAGGAAGGGCTGAAACTCTACACCGAGGTGAAGACCGTCACCATGAGCCTGGAATGACGAACGCCCCGGTCAATGCCGGCAAACGCCGCGCCCAACTGGCAACGTGCCGGCCGGAGAGCCACCGTTGGCGGGGTCGGCCGAACAGCCATTGCAGCACTCGGCAAACTGCGGCGGTTCGATCTGCACCGTGATGTGCGAAAGCCCGAACCGCTTGCGCAGCCGCGTCGCGATCTCGGCCAGCAATGCGCCGTTCGGCCGCTCGCCATCGGCGACAACATGCACGGACAGTGAGTTCAATCCGCTGGTCACGGTCCACACGTGCAGATCGTGGACGCCGCGGATGCCATCGATCCCCCGCAGTTCGGCCCAGACCGCGTCGACGTCGATCTCGGCCGGCGCGCCTTCCATCAACACGAGGACCGATTCGCGCATCAGTTCCCACGCCGACAGCAGAATCAACACGCCGATCAGCACGGACACGGCGGGGTCGATCCACATCCACCCCGTCCACCAGATTGCCGCCGCACCGCCGATCGTGCCGATACTGCCCAGAGTGTCCCCCAGCACGTGCAACCAGGCGCCGCGAACATTCAGGCTCTGTTCGTGCGTGTGCCCCAGCATCCACAGCATCGCCAGATTGATGCCCAGGCCGCCGCAGGCGATGAGCAACATCGGCAATCCCAGCACGTCGGCCGGCGCGCGAAACCGCTCATACGCCTCGATGAAAATCCAGATCGCGACGCCGATCAACGTGCCGGCATTGACCACCGCCGCGAGGATTTCCGCTCGATGGTAGCCGTAGGTGTGCCGGGAAGTCGCCGGTCGGCGAGCCATCCAGATTGCAAACAGGCTCAGCCCCAGCGCGGCGACATCCGAAAGCATGTGCCCGGCATCGGCCAGCAGCGCCAGCGACCGCGTCCAGATCCCGCCGATCACCTCGGCCAACATGTATGCGGTGGCCAGCCCCAGCGCGAGGGTCAGCCGGTGAGCCGATTCGGTGCGACGGGGACCGCAACACAGACCGCCTCCATTGCCGTCCGGCCCCTGCCCTGCAGTCGCCCCCGCCGTTTCCGCCTGCTGCGCGTCACGCTCCCGCAGGTTCGTCGCCGGACTCAGCGATTGCTCCGATCCGCTCGCCATCGCATTCCCGCTTCCCGATAAGCGCGTTCGATCACGCGGTTCGTCTCACGCCCTTCGCGACCGGTAACCCGCGGCATTCCGCCCCGCCGGACGGCATCCACGAAGTCTTCCACCAGGGGAACATTGTAGTTCGACGCCGGAGGGTGTCGCTCGATCCGTTCCCCGGACTGCGTGCGGATGCGCAGCGTTCCGGAGTTCAGTGGCGTGCATTCGAGCTGCCCGGCGGTCCCCCAGATCGCACACGAATCCGGATCGCCGGGCGTCCCGAACAGGCACAGCAATTGCGCGTGCACGCCACGAGCCAGCCGCATCGTCAACGAGGCGCAGTTCTCGCACTCATACTCCGCGGCCACGGTCGCCACGTGGGCTTTGACGTCCTCCAGCGGACCGAACCAGTGCAACAGCAGATCGATGCGGTGGCTGCCGATGTCCATCAGCGCCCCGCCGCCGCCCAGCTCGGGCACCACGCGCCAGTAGCCTTCCTCGCCCGGTCGCAGATCAAACGGGTTTGCCGTGACGATTGCCGCTGCCAATGGCCGCCCGATCGCACCGCCTTCGAGCAGCTCTTCGATCCGCCGCACGACCGGATAGAACCGCCGGTAATAGGCCACCCCCAGCAGCACACCGGCGTCTTCGCAGGCGGCGATCATCCGATCGCACTCCGCGGTGGAGCGGGCCATCGGTTTCTCGACCAGAACGTGCTTGCCACGCTGCGCCGCCGCCACCGTCAGCGGTTCGTGATAGACCACCGGAGTCGCGATGTAGACCGCATCGACACCCTCGTCGTTCAGCAGCTCCTCGGCATCGCAATACCCGCGGGGGACGTCGAATTCCCGACAGAATGCCTCCAGTGCCTGCGGATCGCGACGGCACGCCGCCACCAGTTCGCTGCCCTTCGCGCGCTGCAGTGCCTCGGCGACGCGTTTGCGGGCGACGTCACCGCAGCCGATCAGGCCCCATCGCAATCGCGCCATGCGGGCGTCTCCGAGTCTGTTGCGCATCGATCGCGAACCGCCGCCCCCGAGATTCCCCGGACGACGAACCGTCACCGTGCATGATCAGCAATGCTCCGCGGCGCGTCCAGCAGAATCGCCGCCACTCCGGGACGCTTTCACAC
>RFHO01000470.1 GCA_003696385.1 Planctomycetota bacterium
CGTGATGACAGGGCTCGTGTCCCGCTGCCATGACGCTGCTTTACTTTTCGACTCCCCGCACAGCCGGCTCCAGCACCGTTCGCACGGTCAGCACAACGGCCGTCGACGAACCAGGAGCGTTGTCTCGGTAGCCAGCGTGACGGTGTAAAACACCGCCAGCCAAACGGAAAAACGCCAGAAGTCCAGCTCCGGAAACCAGCGTTGGCCGACCACCAGACCGATGGCGACAAAGAGCATCCGCACGCCGCCGCTGACCAGGGCCGCGATCGCGGACAGTTCGGTCGGCTGAGGCAGGCACTGCAGAGCCAGCAACACGCCGACGCCCGGGACCCAGCACAGCACTGCCGCCGCCGTCAGGCCGAACAGTCCCCACCGGCCTTGCCCAAGCCAGATCGGGAGAGCAAGCACAGCCCAAGTCGCCAGCACCACGCCGGTGAGCCATACGGCGCTTGCCAGACGCCCATGCTGCGACCTGCTGGTTTCCGCGATGCTCATCGGGCCTCAACTCTGCGAAAACGGCTTCATCATCCGCCGGGACGGTGTGTGGCGAACCGTTCGGCGTGCATCACGGCAGACCGCCGGTGCCGGTCGACGCATCGCTCGCCGCGGTCCTTGGGCCGACGGGCAAGCAGACCGTGTGCGGACCTGCCGCGCCTTCGTGGGAAGCCGTCTTCCCCGGACGGTCGCCTATGGTGGGCCGCCGCCGTCAGGCGTTTCGTCCGGTGTGTCCAATGCGGCTTCTTCGCGATCGCCGGCGGTCCGGGCTCGATCGCCCGACGACGGCGTCCGCGGAGAAGCCGGCGGTGAGGCCCTGTGCTGTCCCGAGACAACCTGTAGCAAATGTGTGATTCCGACGGCAAAGCCGATGGCTGCACCGACGGCGACGCACCAGGGCGAAGTGTTCCAGCGTCGATCCAGCCAAGCACCGACGACCGCCGGGAGGGCCATTTCCATCCCGATCGTCGTGATCACCGACACCCACTGCATGGCGACGGCCAAACGGTGCGGGCCGTCGGGGAAACGGGGTTTCTGTGCCATCTGACGACGACGCCGCACGTGGGCGGCGCCTCCACTATGCGTGTTCGTCGGCGTGCGGCGACGTCACACGTTGTGACGAATCAACGCACCCACAGCGAACCGCGGCGGGCAGTATAGGGCGACCGAAGGCTTCTGCAACGCAAAGGCCCAGCGGGAGGCGCTGTTTTCTCAAATCCCGTAACAACGATTCCCGCAGAAAGAAACGGGCGGCTCGTTCGCTGCAGCGAGCCGAAGTCCGCGGCGGAACGGCGAGCGGCGAACTGAGGCTCGGCGGGCCGCCACTGGTCGCGGCGACGAACCGTTCCCGTGTGTCCTGCGATCCAGAACCGCGGCTGCCGACCGATACCGGAACGCAACGGTGTCCTCCGACCCCGGCCGGAGAAAAATCGTGCCCACGCCGATCAATTCTGGCTGCGGGGCGAGCCGCGATCGGCGGTGTCTGCGGCCTGCGTTTCCAGTACGGAGCGCGCGATTTCGAGCGCTGCGGCACGATCGTCGATCCGTTCGTTCAATTGGGCTCGTCGGACCGCCTGCAGGGCTCGTGCAAAGGCCGGGCCGGGCCGATGGCCGAGCGAGCGCAGGTCGTCGCCGGTGATCAGCGGGGGCGGCAGCAGCGGCCGCTCGGCGTAGCGGCGGAGCAGTTCGAGGCAGGCGTCCCAGGCGGGTGTGCGGGGCCCGGATGACTTTTCGACGGCCCAGAGCAACTGCAGGAGCTGCTCGGATTTCTCATCTGCAAGAACGATCCGAAGGTCTGCCAGCTCGACATTCTGTGCCGGCGAGACGCCCATCGACGGTTCCGACGAGGTCTCCGGGGCCTCAGGCGATGGTCCGGTCAGCGGCGGGAGCTGCACGGACGTCGCGGCCAGCGCGACCGGCAGACTGTCCAGCAACCAGCGAATTTCCCGGATCTCGGCGTTCGAAAAACGCAGACGCCGTCCCAGCGCGGTCACGTCACAGTCCCGACGGACCTCCAACAGCAACGCAGCCATTGCCGTGCCGAAGGTGACTGACGGTCCATCGGATTGTGTTTCTCGGGCGCGTTCGAGCGATCGCGGGTCGTTGCCGAGGTTTTCCAGGACGCAAAGCGTGCGTGTCCAGGCATCCATCCGATGGCCCGCGGCGGAACGCACGGACCCGTGCGGGGGGGCCGGCGTAGCCGGGGGCTGTCCGGCCGCATCGGAGTCGGGCGACGGCGGGGGTACGATGGCGGACAGTTCGGGAAAGATCCGTTCCAGCAAGCCGCATTCGTGGCAGAGAGCGACGGCCCGGGCTCGCGTCGGGTGCGTGAGCATCCGTCGCAGCTCGTCGGTGATCCGCTCGGCACTGACCTGCAGCAGCTCGTGGGCATGCCGGCGAATGGCCTGAAGCGTATCCGAGGCGATGCGGAAACCCAGCACCGCCGCGAAACGGACGGCGCGGATCATCCGGAGCTTGTCTTCCGCGAAACGCCTGTCCGGATTCCCGATTGCCCGGATGACGCGACGCCGCAGGTCCTCCCGTCCACCGACGAAATCGATCACCCGGCCTTCGATGGGGTCGTAGAACAACCCGTTGATCGTGAAGTCACGGCGTTGGGCGTCCCGTTCGGCCGAACTGAACCGGATGCGGTCGGGGTGACGTCCGTCGCTGTAGTCGAAATCCTCGCGGAACGTGACCACTTCCACGGGCTTCAGGTCCGAGCCGCGGGGGGGACGAACCAGCACGACGCCGAAGGCGCTCCCGACTTCCCGGGTTCGCCGCTGCCCGAACACGGCCCGAACACGCTCCGGCGGAGCGCTGGTCGCCACGTCGTAGTCCGCCGGTTGGCGGCCGAGCAGTTCGTCACGCACGCATCCCCCTGCGAAGTACGCTTCAAAACCCGCCTCGCGCAGCCGACGGACGATCCACACCGCGAACGCACGTTGCGTGTCGGGCTGTGCTTCGCTGTGCGCCTCCGGCTCGTTGGGCATGATTCTGCTCCCGAAAAGACCCGACGCGAGTGCGATGGCGTACCACCG
The DNA here is from genome assembly GCA_003696385.1 of Planctomycetota bacterium. GTDB lineage: Bacteria > Planctomycetota > Planctomycetia > Planctomycetales > Planctomycetaceae > J052. Next base: position 3,036 of record RFHO01000470.1, read on the forward strand.
AGTTCCGCCCATGATGGCACGAGGGCCGCGGAAAGCGAAAGAGAGAGTCCCCCGGAAGGTCCGGCGTTCGGGCGACCAGGGCAAGCGTGCGGGCAATCGGCGGGGCGCTCGCAAAGCACGGGAGTCCCACACGTGCATAGGCCCTCTCTGGGCGTGCCGAAGGAACACCGAGTGGCGGATTCCGCGCCAAGACGGTGGCTGGTGAAGAGGTCGGTCTGTCGGCGGCAGACCGTTGGAACCCGGCACGGAAAGATCGTGGCGACCTCGACGGTCCGGGCAACCGCGTCGTCGCCTGCCTGCGCAGTGAGGGCGAGACCACTCCAGCGGTGCCAGCAGCACTGAAATGCGTTCATCCCTTCGGGGGGATGCGCCGGCGGACGATGACGTGTGAGACGACGTCTTCGATGCCGCTGAGTTCCCTTGCCAGATCGAGCAGGTCGAGCGTTTCATCGAGCAGTTGCACCGAGCCGCTCAGGTAGACGGCGTCTCTCGAGCAGCGGACGGTCAGTTGCTCGACGGCCAGCCCCGGATGCGCCACCAAGCGGCAGTACACGCTGCGTGCCCGCTCGTGCAGTTCGGCCGTGTACGGCGGCGTAGCCGGAAACGAGTCGCACGGCTGCGGCACGGAGGCGTCCACGGTTTCGGACGCCGGCGGAACGTGCGTCCGGAGAGAAGCGGAGGGGTCGGTCGAGGTCGTCATCGCAGCCAATGGATCTTTGGAACTCGACGATCGTGGTGGCGGAGCGTTGCGTCCGCGGCGGCGTGAGCGCGAGCCTTTTCGAGTCATCGGGGCATCTCCGTACAGGGGCGGTCCCTCCGTGCTCCGCCACCTCGGGATGCACGCCGTGGGCGACGGGCGCGACCGCGATTCCGATGCGAACACCATCAGTGTAACGAGGTGTGCGGCATTGTTGAGCGCGACGGCGCGGCGTTTTGCGGAAATCCCGGAGGACGAGGCGGCGCGGACGAACGGCGATCGTCCGGGGGTGCAGTGCGGGATCGGCCGGTGTCCGATGCGATCGCAAAGCAGCCCCCGGGCGTCCGGTCGGGCGAATCGCGCAGGAGTGAGGCCGGCGCGCGACGACCGCCGCCGGGCTATGAAAGCGGTGAGCGCCGGTGCTGACGGAAGCGTTCGGTGGAAAGTGGCGGAGCGAGGGCTGCCGGCGGAACGCGTCGCCGTGTCGCTCAGCGCTGCGCGAAATCCCGGCGCAGGATCTCGAGCGATCGCACGATGTCGGGGTCTTGCAGCAATCCGGTCAGGGAATCGTCGAGGACCAGCTCGTCCTCCGCATCGACCAGCACGTGCGGCCGGATTCCGGTCTTCGGGTAGCGGTGGCCGTCGGGCGTGTAGAACCAGGCCGTGGTGAGCCGCATGCCCAATCCGCCGCCCAAACGATAGATGCTCTGAACCGACCACTTACCGTAGCTGGGCCGCCCGACGAGCGTGCCGCGATTCAGATCCCGAATTGCTCCGGCGACGATTTCGCTGGCACTGGCGCTGTGTCCGTCGATCAGCACGACCAGTGGAATTTTCCAGGTGCCGGCTGCATGGGCCTGGAAATCCTGCCTTTCGAAGGGGCTTCGGCCCGCGGTGTGGACCAGGACGCCGTGATCGATGAAACGGTCCAGGACTTCCGCGGCGACGTCGAGCAGGCCGCCCGGATTGCCGCGCAGGTCCCAGATCAGCGACCGCATTCCCCTGCGGTGCAGATCCTCGAGTGCCGCATCCAGTTCGCGGACGGTTTCCCTCTGGAACGCCGTCATTCGGATGTAGGCGATTCCGTTGCGGGGGTCGAGCATGCGGGCGACGGGGATGCTGCGGACGTGAACCCGTCGACGGACAACGACCACGTCCCGTTCGGTTCCCAGTTGCGGATTCTCCACACGAATGCGGACCGGAGTGCCTTGGCGTCCGCGCAGAAGGTCCGCGGCGGCTCCAGTGTCCATCTGTCGGCAGTCGCGGCCGTCGATGGCGACGATGAACTCGCCGGCCCGCAAGCCGGATTCACGCGCGGGACTGTCCGGGAGCACCCGGATCAGCTTCAGGCCGCGCCCGGTTTCTCCCTTGATCTCGACGCCCAATCCGACCAGTTCCCCCTCGATCAGGGCGTTCAGATCGGCGTAGCGGTCGGGACTGAGCAGGGCGCTGTAATCGTCCAGAGCGTTGAATCCGCCGAATACGTACTCCATGACGACCATCGCGGAGGGCAGGTCCGCCATGGTGTGTGCTTCGTCGGCGATGCGGGAGACCAGGTATCGGGCCGAGGGGCGATCATGCAGAGGATAGTTCCAATACGTCTTGCTCAGATGCCGTCGGAAGGTTTCGATGCGGTCGCGAGTGGCCGTAGCGGGCAGGTAGCGCAGGAAGTGGTCGTTCGTCAGTGCCAGGTACAGGCTCTCGGTGCCGTGGGCAACGAACGAGCCGACCGAAACCGGCTTGACGTAGTTCCGCTGCACGCGTTCGAGCACCACGTCCAACAGGTCGAGTGCTTCACTTTTGGGCAGCGTCAACAGTTCGCGCCGGAAGCTGCGGTCGGTGTAACGCTGCTGGATGGCAAAATGCGTCTTGGCTCGCCGCAGGCCGTATTGCAGATCCGCGTGCTCCGGCCATCGCTTCAGCGACTGTTCGTAGATTTCCAAAGCCTTCAGCCACTGCCGCTCACGTTCATACCGCACGCCCTGCTGCAGGGCCTGAGTGGCCGACGCATAGTCCGTGGCCGCTGCGGTGTTGGGAGCGAGCCAGGCGACGGAGATCAGAACGGTCAGAAGACTGGCAATCAGACGCGATCGACGGGACACACGGTTGTCGCTCATGGAACCCCCCAGGAAGAACGTCCATCTGTGAGCCCTCCATGAACGTCGGCTGTGCCCCAGCCACGTCGGCGTGGGTGGTGGCGCGTGACGGTCGGCGACCGTGTTTGCTCCCCAGCCGGGCGCACTCCGTTGGCACGTGCCTGCCGCTGCCGTGGAACGCCCCGCTGCCCGGTGCGGACCACCGGGTGTGCCACCGGAAGAGCCTTGCGGTCCGATGGCGTTGTGTTGCGGAAACGTCCGGAATCGGAAGCGGGCCGGGCTGTTGTCGCGAAGCAGCACGGCGCCCCGGACGCGGCCACAGGCAGCGTCTGGATCCGCTCACTTGAGCCGAATTCGGCCCAGTCGAGCGGTGGCACGATCGAAGCTACCCCGCGTTTGCAGCACCGTCAAATTGCGAATCTGAAGTTGCTTGCGTCAACTTTTCCCAACCCGTACGGTCCACCACTGGCCGTTCGGTTCGTACCGATCACGCAAGCGATGACGGCTGGCGGCACGATGTTGTCGGCGCACAACGTGCGGAAGGTGCGCAAAGTGGGGAAGGCGCGGCCGCGCCGACCGGCACGGTCGTTCGGAACGGAACCGGTCAGGAGGTGATGCGCGTGCGGATTGCCTATTTCGACTGTGCGACGGGGATCGCCGGCGATATGACGGTCGCGGCGCTGGTCGATGCCGGAGCCGACATGCAGAAGGTGCTCGATGCGCTGAAGTCGTTGAATCTGCCGGGGTTGGACGTCGAATTCCGCACGGTCGTCAAGGGCGGCTTCCGGGCCCTCCGATTCGACGTACGGTGTACCGAACAGCACGCTCATCGGCATCTGGCCGACGTGCTGGCCATTCTGGATGCCGCAACCGGCCTGAACGACCGGCAACGTGAGCTGGCTCGGCGAATGTTTTCCGCAGTGGCCGAAGCCGAAGCGCGGGTACACGGATCGGTGCCGGAGCGTGTGCATTTTCACGAGGTCGGCGCATTGGATTCGATCGCCGACATCGTGGGAACCGCCGTCGCCTTTGATCTGCTGCAGGTCGACCGATGCGTTTTCAGTCCGATTCCCACCGGATACGGCCTGGTGAACATCGACCACGGAACCTGTCCGATTCCGGCTCCGGGGACGGCCGAACTGCTCCGCGGCGTGCCACTGGCGGACGTGCCGATCGAGGCCGAACTGACCACACCGACCGGAGCCGCGATCGTGAAGGTGCTGGCCGATGCCTTCGGACGCCTTCCCGCCATGACGTTGGACCGCGTCGGCTATGGCGCCGGCACGGCGGATTTTCCGGGCCGTGCGAACGTGCTGCGGGTTTTCGTGGGTCAATCCGCCGAGGCACCGGACATGGAGACCATCGTCGTATTGGAAACAGCCGTCGACGATGTTTCCCCCGAGTGCATCGGATACGTGCGTGAAGAGCTGGAAGCGGCCGGGGCGCTGGACGTGCAGATTGCGCCGCTGGACATGAAGAAGAACCGCCCGGGCGTGCAACTGACCGTGCTGTGCCGGCCCGCCGACGCGGACCGGCTGGTGGAGGTGATTTTCGGGGAAACGGCCACGTTGGGAATCCGTCGGAGCCTGGTCGAACGCGTCCGCCAGCGGCGGCTGTCGCACGCCGTGAACACCCCGTGGGGACGTGTGCGGGGCAAGGTTGTGTGGTCCGCCGGTCGACCGCCACTGTTCGTGCCCGAATACGAAGATTGCGCCGCGGCCGCCCGGCAGCACGGCGTGCCGCTGCGCGACGTCATGCAGGTCGCGGCCGCGATGGCCGATCCGATCGAGTTGCAGCAGCTGGTCGCGGAACACGAACGGCAGAGCGGTCCGGCGTCAACCGAACGCCACGGACGACCGTATCGTTCGCCGAATGTGCCCGTCACCGCCTCCCGTCTGCACGACCACGATCATGACCACGATCATCACCACGATGGTCACGGTCACGATCATGACGCTTGCCACGGACGTGACCATGACCACGATCATGAACATTGACGCGGGACGGCTCGGTTGCCCCAGCCGGTCAAACGTGGACACGCGGATCCGGTCCGTCGCGGTGGTCGTTCAACCGGCGAACAGCGCCGCGAGTTCCTCGTAGCGCGTGTAAAGCCCGTACCCGCCGGCGACGATCAGCCCGAGTACGGACACGATCAGACACACGTCCCACAGCGGCGAGGGTTTCAGCCGTGGGTCGGTCAGACGATAGCGGAAATACAGCGAAGACAGCCCCAGGATCGGCAGCATGAACGCCTGCATCGAGCCGGCGATCAGGATCAGAAGCACCGGGCGGGCCACCGTGCAGTAGATCAGCAGGCACAGCAGCGGGAACAGCGCGGAAAAGACCTTGATCGAGATCCAGTGCGATCGGTCGTTCTTCGGGTCCAGCAGACCGAAGACTTCGATGGCATCGGTCACCATGCGGGCGTTGGCCGCGTTGGCCACCAGGAAGGTGGAGTACAGGACGGCGACCGCACCCGTCAGAAACAACCATTTGGCGTATTCGCCGAAGACCGGCACGTATGCCTCTGCGAGCGTGCTGACCATCCGCATTCCTTCCGGATCCATCCCGTAGCGGTGCAGCACGGCCACGCCGATCAGATAGAACGCCACGGTGGCGATGGTGTAGACGATCATCGACGCGAAGGCGTCGAAGTGCATCACCCGCATCCAACCGCGTGCTCGAGCGGCCCAGGACGGATCGTCCGAGCGTGGTCCGGCGAACGCGGCGTAGCCCTTCTCCAGGCACCAGTACGGATACGCGACCAGTTCCGACGCTCCCACTCCGATGATGCCGAACGTGGCCAGCGCCGTGGCCAGGGCGCTTTTGCCGTCGACGGCTTCCGGGATGCCGAACGACAGTCCGCGGACGAATTCGTCCCACGTGATCCGGAACGCGTCGGTCGTCTGCAGGGCGCACACGTTCCCGATCGTGATGAAGGTGAAAGTCACGACGAAGACCAGGGAGACGTTCTGCAGCAGTCGGAACCGTCCCCAGACCAGCAAGCCGGCGGTGAACACCGCAATGACGGCCGCCCACAGCTTGTCGTCATACGTCGGCGGGTTGACCAGTGACACGCCGTCGGCGTCCACCAGCGGTTCGCCGGCCCGCAGTTTTTCCAGGATCGCCGCGGCCCGCGCGCCGCCCTGTTCGATTCGTTCTCTGAGTTTTTCGTACCCCAGCCGCTCACGTCGCTGCTGCAGCGTCTGCGGCTCCGGCGGTGACGTGTTGCCGTACCTCTGTTCCAACTGCAGAAACCGGCGGAATTCACTCTCCGACGGCACACGGACCAGTTCCAGATAGTCCCCCCGGACGGGAATGGTCAGGGCCAGCGCCTGGCCGACACCGCCGACGATCCCGCCCAGTTGGCCGATCGTCGTGGCGGTCATCAGGGCCCAATACCACACGATCCAGTTCACCCGCAGGCGCGGTCCCGGGATGTGGTTCAGCGCCGTCAGCGTCGGTTCACCGTGGCTGATGGTGTAGCGGCCCAGTTCGATCTGCACGAACACCTTGATCAGGCAGCCGACGATGATCAGCCACAACAGGTCGATTCCGGCCTGAGCTCCGGTTTTCGTGGTCGCGATCAGCTCACCGGAACCCACGATGCTGCCGGCGATGATCAGCCCCGGTCCAAGCTGGCGGATGATGTCGCGGAATCGCGTCGGAGGAGGCTTGGGGGCCGCCGTCCCGCGGCGCGACAAAGAGGCCGAGGCGGGTGCGGACTGCGAACCGCCCTCCACGGGCGACGCCTGTTCATTCATCACGAAGCCTCTTTCGACGGGAGCGGGAACGCGACCGGTAACCGTGACGGGCAAGACGTGGCGCCGGTTCCAGCGCTGCCACGGTCCTCGCGGGCTCTCGCACGGCAGCGGGAAAAGGGGCGTCGCTTGCCGAAGTCTTGAGCGGACGATCCCCCGGACGCATCTGCGAGAGTCGATGCGTGCGGTAGTCTAACGCCGGCCGAGCAAGCGGCTCAATCGACGCCCTCGACACGTTGCCGAGTCAGGTGGGCCGTGTGGGGCCGTCGATCTCCGGCCGCCGTGGACATGATGGGGGAGAACCCGGACGACCCGGCGAATCGTCGAAATCCACTCATGCGGTTTCGCCGAAACGGTCGAAATAAAGATGACGGATCCTCGTCATGGAACGACGTACCGCGGGCCGGCGGCAGGATCGGGGCAGCCGTGCGCTTCGGAGGCACCACGGCGGCGGCATTCGGACGCCCGTCGGAGGCGAACGCCATCGTCCCGCCGCGCCGACACCCCGGGTCACGAAGGACTGGTCAGACCATGGAACATCGTGCACACAACGATGGTGCATTGCCTTACCTGGAGGTGGTTCGCGGGATCACCCGGTTTCCCCGCCGGGAGCTCCGCAGCGAGCGATTTCTGATCGGGAGCGGTGCGTCCTGTCATTTGCGACTGGGCGGGAACGTTCCGCCGATCTGCTGCGTGATTCATCGCGAAGGGACTTCGCTGTGGATCGATGCGTTGCTGCCCGACCCGGAGCTGTTCGTCAACGATCGTCGCGTGGAAGGCGCGTACCTGAACGACGGCGACCGTGTGCGGATCGGCGACTTCGAGTTCGTCGTTCGCATTCCCGCCGGGCCATCGCATGCCGCGACCGTACCCGACAACGCCCCCGTCGATACCCACGTCCGGCCGGAAGAACACGAAGGCTTCGCCCCCGACCATCTGGGGTCGTTGACGGTGGACGAGCTGATCGACCGTCTGGAGGCGGATCTGCAACTGCTGAGACAGGAACGGCAACGGCGACAGGACGGCGCGGCGACGTTGCTGGAAGCCATCCGCCGGATCCGCGCCGCGTCGGAGGCAGCGCCTCCGTCGAACGAAGGCGGCGCCGATATGGAGGACGAATTGCCCGGTTCGTCGGCCGGTGGGGAAGTTGATGCAGAACGCGCGGAGGAACGTCACCGGGACTCGGCCCGTCCGGACAAGTCCCGCCGCGACCGGGATGCGCGCGGCACGGCGGTCGACTCTGGTATCTCCACCTCCGTCGACGAGGATCGGTCCATCACACCCGCAGTGCTGCCGGCCGATTCCGCGCCGGCCGAGCGCGGCGGGACGCCGGCGGAGGACATCGACATCGACGCTGCGGCGGACGACGACCGCGCGGCGTCGGAAACGCCGGGACGTCTTGCGCGGCTGGCGGCGGAACTGCGACAGATTGCACTGCTGATCGAGGCGGCGGAGCCGACGCGTCGCGACCCGGCGGACCGGTCGTCGCATGTGCGATCCGACGGACGCATTCCACCCGCTACGACGGTGGACCGCTACGTGGCCGCACGACTGGCAGTATTGGCGGACGATCTGGAACGGCTCGGCACACAGCTTGCCCGTGGCCGACGCCGGCGCGTCGCGTGATCGGCACGTTGCCGTTCAGGCGGCCCGGCTGCGCGGGACGGGGTCCCGTGGCCGGCGGATCGCATCACTCGGGACGCTTCAAGGGAGCGAGTCCGCGTGCGGCCCGTTCCTTCTGAAGGTATTGCCACGCGTGCGACGACTTGGCCAGCAGCTTCAGCAATTGTGAGGGAGTCACGCCCAACTGAGCGGCGGCGGCGACGAGGTCGTAAGCCCGCTCGTGCACCACGTCCAGCGCTTCGGCCAACAGCGCCGGGAAGTCGGGGTGATCGGCTCGCACGACGATCCGCCGGCCCACACGCCGCCGTTGCCACAGTTCGCTCGGGGCGGAGGCGGCTTCGGGGGAACGGCACTGTACCGCAAGCCGTTCACGAAGTCGGCGGCAGGCCAGCCGACGATTCTCCTCGCGATGCCGGCGTTCACTGGCCTCCGCGCGAATGCCCGTGGGCCGGTGAATCAGCACCACGCCCGTGGCGACCTTGTTGCGCCGTTGACCGCCCGGGCCCGAGCGTCGCACGGCGTGAAGCTCGCATTGGGCGAGCAGTTCCGATTCGCTCAGCCGCGCAGGGTGCATGAGCGGATCCCCATTGCCGACGATCGGGAGCGTCCAAGGCCCCGCAC
>RFHO01000471.1 GCA_003696385.1 Planctomycetota bacterium
CCACTGCACAGAGTGCATGCCGGCCTCGACCGGAACCTTCAGCACGTATTCGGCGGGGTGCGTCGAGGGGCTCGCCACGCTGCCTTTGTATTCGGCGTCGATCTGCAGCATCGCCGCGGTCGGATTGCCGGTGCTCGCTGCCCGAATGCGAAACTCGTACACGCCGCGGAAGGGAAACGCGACCGACTCGTACAGCGACATCTGGCCACGATTCAGCACATAGCCGAAGAAGTCGTCGCGGACCCGTTTGGGCGTCTCGCGGGTCTCCGTCATGAACATCTTCTCGGACTCGAGACGGACGCGGATCGGCTTCTGTTCCAACGCGATCGCGGCGTCCAGGGCCGACTCCGCGGCTTCGAAATACTTGTCCATCAGCGTGGGTGTCAGAAACAGCGCGTCGCGGTCGGTGTCGAAGCCGCTCTCGCCCGCGCCATCGGGCGAAAACCGACCGCGGATCGCGGGCAACGGGAGTCCGATGAGGTCTTCCAGCGTGTTGACGTACTCGCGATTCGTCAGCCGGGGCAACGTCACGTGACCGGGCCGGGCCATCCGCGTCCAGTCGACCGATTCGAACAGCCGCGTCAGCTCGCGCATCAGCTGCTGACGCTCCGCCGCGGTCGGCAAAGGCTCCTCGGGGGGCATCTCCTCGGACCCGACCTGCTGCAACACCCGTCTCCAGTGCTCGAAGTCCTCGGCGATCCGACCGCGGTTCACCAGCGCCGTCAGATCCAGTTCGCCCCGGGGACGTTTCGAGCCGTGGCAGCGCACGCAGTACCGCTGCAGGAACGCTCGCACATGCTGTGGAACCGGTGACGCGGCCCGCACCGCCGGCTGTTCGGCGCCGGCGGGCCCAGCCGACATGGGAATCCCAAGCAGGATTCCGCAGACCAACCACCATGCGCACCGATATGACACCGCGATTCGCAAGCGCTGTCCGCCGCAAGACGCTGCCGGACAGGAATGCGACGCGCCGTCCGTCGGCGAAGCTTTCGAACACGATGGCGAATTGACGCGGCGAAGGCAGGACATCATGCAAAGCCGTTCGGGGTGAGACCGCAGCGGACTGGGCGGAGGGATGAACGAAGCGCGGGTGCAGCGACGGCGGGTGGGGTAAACCAACGGGCCGGTGCCGCGGACACCGGCGACGCAAACATGATAGACCGGCCGGAACGGCTCATGCAAACTCGTCGTCGTCCTCGAAAGTCAGTTCGTCGTCAAAATCGTCATCGAAGCCTTCGTCGAAATTGTCGTCCAGGTCGATCGCATCCACGTCCGCTTCGTGGGCCACGTCGAAATCGTCCGCCTCATAATCCAGGTCGTCGAAGTCTTCCGCCTCGCTTGTCGGCTCCGACGCCCCCTCCGCCGGCACTTCGACATACTGTGGTCCGGTGTTCGACATGAACACCGCAATGGCCAGCGGCATCACGGCGATCAGCGCGCTGATCGCCAGCGTGACGCCGGCCAACCCCATCAGCGTCCCGTTGAGCGTCTCCGCTCGCTGCAGGAAGGTCATCACCATCAGGTAGCAGAGGAATCCCCCGACGGCCGCCGGCACCAGGGAAACGGCCACCAGACTCCATTTGCTCATCGTCGCACCCCGTCTACTCGTCCTCGCCAATCGGAACGACCGAAAGCCGGACACCGGCCGGGCCCCCTCAGCCCGAGCACACGCGATCGGACCGGTCGCGCGGGTGACCGGCCGCACGATGACCGCCGAACGGCTTTCCGGCGTGTTCATTGTCGCTTCCCGGCCTTTCGCCACAAGGTCGGTCCGTCATTCGCTTTGTTCGGCGCCGGCCCGACGCCAAACGCGGGAAAACATCGCCGGCCAACCGGAATGCCCCCGTCCGCCCGGCCGGATCCGCACGATCGGTGCCGTGTGTTCAGCGCGTGCCGGCCGCGCCGGAAGCGCCGGTCCTGCGGGACTCACCGCCCACGCCCTTTGCCACCCCTTGCACCGCGGCTACACTCCCGCAGAAACCGCGCCGGAAAACACGGCGTGCCCGGACCAAGGCCCCGCGCAATTCGCAGACCGAGCGGCCCGCTCGCGGCCGGTCTTTTCCGATCAACCCGATTCCAGTGAGCAGGCACATGGCCCCCGAATACTCCGAATACCAGCGGAAGGTCATCCAGCGCTATTACCAGCACCGCGACCAGATCGACGAACAGCGGCTCGGCGAACTGGTCACCAACCTGTATCTTTCGCAAGGCAAGCAGCGTACCCGGTACTGGCAGCACGCCCGCACGATCATGCAGCGGCTGGGCGTGCCTGAAAGTCGCATCGAGTACGTCGTCGGGACCGATGATCCCACGATTCTGGCAGAGGTGGTGAAAGACATCCTGGCTGGTCGCATTCGCAAGGAATCGTGACGCTGCGCCGCCGGTGTGGCACCGTCGACCTCGCTGCCTCCGCCCTCGTTCCTCGGACTGCCGTTTCGATGCAGATCGCCATCGTCCACTATCACCTCAATCGCGGCGGCGTCGCTCGGGTCATCGAAAACCATCTGCGGGCCCTTGCGGCGATCTGGCACTACCCGCGGCCGCTGGACGTCGCTCTGCTGTTCTGCGGCGACAAACAGGGCTGGCCGGAGCGTCTGCAGGAAGAGCTGCCCAACGTACGCCTCCATGAATGTCCCCTGTCCGGCCTGGCGTACGACACTCCGGAACGTCCTGCGCCCCCGGCGGCGCAACTGGCCGACGACATCGAGACCGCACTGCGGCGAACGGGATTCTCTCCCGGCTCGACGCTGCTGCATGTCCACAATCACAACCTCGGCAAGAACGCAGCCCTCCCCCTTGCCCTGCGGGAACTGGCCCACCGCGGTTTGCGGTTGCTGCTACAGATACACGACTTCGCCGAAGACTTCCGCCCGGCCAACTATGCCTACCTGCTGCAGCGGTTGGCTCCGGATTCCCCCGATGCGCTGCCCTGCCTGCTGTATCCGCAAGCCAGCCATATCCACTACGCCGTCCTGAACGGCCGCGATCACGCGATCCTGTCCGAAGCCGGAGTGGCCGACGAACACTTGCATGCGCTGCCCAACCCGGTCACCGTACCCGGACAACTCCCCGCACGCGAACCAGTGCGGAAGCGCTTGGCCGCGGTCGGCCTGGATCCGTCCCGCCGGTTCTTCGTGTATCCGGTACGGGCCATCCGGAGGAAGAATCTGGGCGAAGCGGTATTGTGGGCCGCCCTGCTTCGGGACACCGCCCAGGTGGGCAACACGTTACCGCCGCTGAACCCCGTGGAGCTTCCCCAGTATCAGCAGTGGCGCCGCCTGGGACTGGCCTTGAAGCTGCCCCTGCTGTTCGAACTCGGACAGCTCCAAGACGTCACGTTCCCCGAAGTGATCGCAGCGGCGGACGCCGTGCTGACCACCAGCGTGGCCGAAGGTTTCGGCATGGTGTTTCTGGAGACATGGCTGATGGGTCGCCCGCTGGTCGGACGCGACCTGCCCGAAATCACCGCTGAGTTCCGCGATTCCGGCATCCAACTGAACGGCCTGTACGATCGACTGCAGATCCCTCTGGAACTGATCGACGTGGACCGCTTCCGGCAGGATCTGCTGGACGCCTACAACCTCGCCGCCCTGGAATACGGCCGTGAACTCCTCGGGCCGGACGATCTCGATGCGGCGATGCCCCGGCTGGTCCGCGACGGCTGTGTGGA
>RFHO01000472.1 GCA_003696385.1 Planctomycetota bacterium
ACCGGGGGGATAGGTCGCCTCCACCGGAGGCGTCTGATCGTACGGGTCGTCATTCAGATCCCAGCCGTTGCTCAGATCCTTGTCGTACTCGAACTTGGTGATCACGTCGTCCGGATCAAGGGCATCGACGAAGTTCACCGCAAACTGCGCCATCTCACGCAGCTCTTCGTCGCTGTAGACCGGCCGCGGCGGGTGCGGCCCGGGGTTTCCCGGCCCGTTCGACGTCGTGAAGTAGTCGATGTCGTCACGGCGCCCGCCGAAGAAGTACAGCAGCACATAGATGTCGCGGGCGAGCAGTTGCCGATCTCGCCGGGCGTCCTGCTCCGCCGGCGGCACGGCCGCGCCTGCCGGTACGGTCGGCGGATGCGGACGCAGCGAACGGATCTGCGGACGGCCCGATGCGTCCAAGTCCACCAGGCCGTTCAGCGACAGACGCCGCTGCCGCAGTTCTCCCACCAGCGCGGCACCCGGGTTCGCCGACGTCTGGTCGCCGTGCCGGATCGTCAGCCAACGCCGCAGGGCCGGTCGGAAGGGATCCTTGCCTGTCCCGGCCCAGTGATTCGGCGGAAACTGAAACACCCCGCCACCGACCGGCTGGAACTCGCCCGCGCGCCGCGCATCGAGCGTTCCCGGCGGCACGACGTCGTGGAACGGCCGGCTGAAGGCCACCGAATCGTTGCTCACCGTGGTGAACCGCTCGCGGATTTCCTTGGCCCGCAGGTTGTCCCGCAGGTTCCAGCTCATCAACGTCAGCAGCCGCGACCCCAAACCGGTCAGCTTGCGATCCTTGTCGCTGGTCTGCAGCGCGAAACATTCCGCCGGCTCGAACACCGCGTCGCGACCGCGTTCGAACCGCAGATCGGCGATCGTTTCCGCTTCGTCGTCGAAGTTCGGCAGCCCCGGAGCGGCCGCCACCGGTGTCCCGCTCGCCCACGTCGCCAATTGGCCGGTGAACGAAGAGGACGTCCCCCAGCGCGCCACCGCCCGCTGACTGCCGGTCGTGGGATCCACCATCTGCACCACGACGTTCTCGTACCGCGGCCAGCGGTTCAGCGTGTCGGTCGGCGCATTGAAGAACAGCGGCTGCCACACGGAACCGCTGACCGGTGGCTGGAAGAACCGACCCAACCCCCGCACGTCCAGCGGATGGCCGAACGGCGGCGGTCCCGCGGCGGGATTGCCGGATCCGTAGAACGCATTGCCGTTGTCATCCGCGGCATTCGTCGCTCCGACGTCCGCAAACGGCACACCCGGCTGCGGATAGTTCAAAATCGGAGCTGTCGGGTTCCCGATCACCTGGGCCAGCCGGTTCAGATCGCCCCAGCGGCCGGGAACCAGGTCGAGAATCGTCCCCGAGGATTGATAGATCGGCCGACCGGTCATGGCGAACCACCAATCCATGTTGGCCGCTTCGCGGGCCGTCGCCGGCGCGTGCCCGTAATAGCCGATGTACGCCCGAAAGATCTCGTTGACCGGCCGGTCCGACGGCAGATCGAGCGGCGCAATGGAAGCGTCGGGATTGGCGTCCAGCGCACGGAGCGGATTCACCTCCGCCGGTGAGATCCCCTGGTTGGACTCGGAGATGTACCCGCCGTCGGCCCCCCCAAAGTTCGGCCCCAGCCGTTGAATCGGCTCGTCGCCGGTACCGAACACGTTGTCCGGGCCGGGATCGAACCGCCGGGCCGCGTTGCCGTGCACGTTCAGATTCAACAAGCCGTCGGCGTCATACACCGTAAAGGCGAACAGCGGCACCACGTACTTGCCGTCCGGCCGCTCGATCGGCGGATGCCCCAGATCCAGCCATACGGCTTCCTTGATGCCGTCGCCGTCCGCATCGGCGTCGAATTCGTACTCGAACTGCCGCGGCGGCGGAGGGTTCGGAACCTGTTGCCACACCACGGTGTTGTCCGTCACCGTCGCGGAAGTCCAGGCCGGCTGCGCCGGCCCGCTCGTCCCCGCCTGAATGCACTGGTACAGGCCCCCCGGCGTCTGCACGTATTGCCCGATTCGGTAGTTGGTGCTCGCCTGCCAGGACCCCAACGACCACACGCCGTGCCGGGCGACGGTCGGATTGGCGAGCGGGAACGGACCGCTCAGTCCAAGGCTCTGAGCGGTCGCCGCATTCACGATGTACCGCGGACCCAGCGGCGCAAACGGCGGTCCCGCCGCCGGGTTGACGTACTGGTGCGACAGGTGCGGGCGGAGGATCAGCCGCGACGTGTCCGGATTGGTCGAAGTCTCCCAGTTGACGATCGGCGCACCGAACGCCCGCAGATACTGCGGGCGATGGAACGACGGGATGATCACCGGGAACTCGAAGAGAAATCCGTCGATGCTCTTGCCACGGTACGCCAGGAACACGTTGTTGATGTCCGGATAGGTGTAGTCCACATCCGGATCGGGGAACGCAATGCCCGGTGGATTGCCCGCTCGAGCGGCCGGTGAATCGTTGATCTCCAGCAGCACGTTCGAGCCGTCCGGCGTGCCGTCGTAGTCCTGATCAACGAACACGTCGCCCGTCGTCGGATCGGCAACCACGTGCACGCCCTCGCCGCTGTGCGGGTACAAGTCCCGCCCCAGCAGATTGGGCACCAGCGAGTGCCGCCCGCCGTAAAGCGCGCTGTTGGGGTTGTCCGTGCCGGCGATCAGTTGCCGCAGCCCGTAATCGAACAGGTCGACGGGATCGACCGTCGGATCGGCTGTCCGCTTGGTGGATTCGGCGAAATTGGACGCTGCTCCGAGTTCCTGATTCGTGAACGTCACGAACGTGAAACCCAGCAGGGCCAGAAGCCCCATCAGGGCAATGACCACCACGATCGTCGACCCGCGTCGACCCGGCGCGGCGGCCGCGACGCGCCGACGCCGCTGCGTTTTGGTTTGAGCCAATCGTGTCCGCGACATGGTCTGTTCCTCGCTTGTCGGCCCAACCAGGTGTTCTCGTTGCTACGATAGCTCGCGGCCCGCCTGCTGACGCTCAATCGGTCAGTGACTGCACGATCGTCGTCTGCCGGATCTGTCCGCTGGACTCGTCGAGGAACCGGATCGTGATCTGAATCGCCGGGATCGGGACGAGATTCGATCGAGCCTGCCAGACCACGCCACCATCCACCACCGTCTGTCCCGGCTTCGTCGGCCAACTGGGCTCCGTCCCGCCCTGCACACCGGAGTTCAGCGCCACGTAGTACAGCAGGTCACCGTTGGGATGGGTCGGGAAGACGACGTCTCCGGCCGAATACCCGCCGGGCCTGATCGTGTTCGGTTGCCAGCGGCCGGCCAGCGGCACGCCGGGAACCCCCGGAGAGGATGCGTACTGCTGCGGGCGGAACGGCGCCTGCACCAGGCTTCCCGGCCAGCCCGCCAGATACGGGATCGCCGGGTGCCACGTGTCGAACACGCGGTTGTTGGAACCGGGCAACGGCCCGTACTGCGGCGAACGATTGCGGCTCTGGTGCAGCATCCCCGCAACACCGGCGTTGTGCCCCACGTCCGCAAACTGGCCCAACCCCGGATCGAACAGCTTCACGTCGAAGGACAGCACATCCGTCAGCAGCAGATCCTCCGCGCGCCGCGGGCCACCCCGGTACCGATCCACCACGCCGTCGTTGCCCAGGGTCAGCGGATTGGTACCCGCCAATCCCGGCTGCATCGGATTTCCGTCGTTGATGAGCACCGCCCCGTCCGTAGAGGCGCTCTGCGGATATTTGAAAAACGGATGCGACGTCTCTTCGTGCGTGAACCGCCCGATGAATGCGAACCCGCCCCCTGGCAACTCCAGGAACTCCTTGGGCAATCCCGTGTTGCGGTCGTGGCCGAAGCGGTACGACGGAATCCCCAGCGGGGCTTCCGAAACTGTCCCGGCATGGGCCGCGGCCATCGCCTGAGCCTGCCAGGCCGCGGTACCGTCGGCGACGCTTCCACCTGCCGACGTCGGCCAGGACGGCTCGGTACCGCCGCTGACCCCCGCCACGACGCAGCGGTACAGCAGACCCGCCGTCCCGGCCGTGTTGCTCAGCGGAACCACCACGTCACCCACGGAGTACGCCGTCCCCGCACGCCATTTCGCCAGCTTCTGCGCGGGTACGTTGAGCAAACTTCCCGGGCCGTGGAACTTCACCCCCACGGTGTTGTATGCCCCGCCGGCCGCTCCATGCGCCGAGAAGTCGAAATCCGCCCAGAAGTTCCGGTTCGCCGTGTAGGCGGACCACGCCGCCGTGTTGCCGGGATCGAAGTATTCCAGCCCGGTGGTCTGGTCCAGCGGCTGGACTTGCCCGTCCGGCGGGTCGCGCAATAGCAGCACACGGCGATACAGATTCCCATGTCGGAGGAAATAACTGACCTCCGCATAAGCGGATTCGGCCGTGTCGTTCCCGACGATCCCATCGTCCATGTCCGGCAACGTGGCCAGCGGCCGCCACAGCACCGGCCCCGGACCATCGACGACGACCGAACCACTGCCCCAGGCCGGCTCGGTCGCCCCGGACGTCCCTCCCTGCACACACACGAACACCGGACAGAACTTCCTGGACGCCGCAGCCGCCGTGGGCACGACGCGGTCCCCCGCGCTGTAATTCGTCGACGCGGACCAGGCGGGCACAGAGGGATCGGCCGGCAAACACACCGCTCGGCCGATGTAGGGCTCGTCCCGATCATTGCGGCGTTTCACGTACGAACGCACCGTGAACTGCAGCACGTCGTCCGCATCCGACTCCAGCGTGTTTTCCGATACGTAGAAGTACCCCAGCCGTTCGCCCCAGAACGTGTCGATGCCGTACGTCAGTTCGCTGCGGTCATACGGGATCAGCACGCGAAACGTCCGCTTGCTCAGATCGTCGCGGATCGTGTTGACCACCATCCGCACCCGCCGATCGTTCGCCGCGATGCCCCGCTGGACGGTCATCGAATTGGACGCGATCTGAAAGATCTCGGCGAACATCACCAGCACCAGCGAGACCAGCGCGACCGACACCAGCATCTCCACCAGCGTGAAGCCGCGCGCTGCGGCCACCCGCACACCGCGCCGATGCCCGTGCGATCCGGGTCTGCGTTGCATCGATTCGATCTCCCCAGCGGCCCGCTCGACCAGACCAACATTCGTCCCACCGCGAATGGTCACAGACTCCCGATCGGAAACACGTCCACTACGCCTCGCATGATCACCACCCGACCATTGCCGCCGCCGGGACTGCTGGCCCGCGCAGGAGTCTGCAGCGTCACGGACGCCGTCGTGGACGAAGTGGGCTGAAAGTCCTCGATCCGGTACCAGTAGGCGTTGTTCAGATCCAGGATCCAGCCGCCGCGGCGAAGCAGCGGAGCTTTATTGCCCGCAAACCCCGTCCAGTCCAACGTCACCGTCGAACTGCCCTTGGTGAAATTCGCCGTGTAGGCGATCTCATCGTCGAGAGTCGGCAACGAGCGATTGAAAAAAACGGCCACGTCCACCGCCATCAGGTCCGCAGCGGCGTTGTAGCGCACCGTCGCCATCCATGTGTAACGCCGGTTGAACGTTTCCACCCGGACTTGCTCGGGCACGAATCCTCCCGGCAACGGCAGGTTCCACGAAACCGTCGAACCGGACACGTTCGTGATCTCGCGAACCTCGCCCCGCAGCGAACGCCCCACCTGCTGCAACAGCACGACCCGTGAACGCACCGTCCCCAGACTCGCGGCGACCGCCGCCAGCGAAACCCGCGGGTCGAACGTCACGCTGTTGGCCGTGAAGGAAACCGGAACGTCCTCGAACTGAGCCACCCAGCTGTCCGGCAGCGAGAACGTCTGGTCTATCGCAGCAGTGGTCACCAGACCACCGTTGAGCCGCCGCAAAAGCGGCACCGGGGCCGGAGGCGACCCGCCGTCGTTCCCGATGAAATCGTGCAGCCCCGTCCCGTCGGTGAAGTTCTCCAGCCAGCCGTACGGGTCGACGACCCACCGCGTCAAGGCCGCCTTGGCCGACTGCACCCCCAACGGCCCGGATCCGTCCGGATCGTGGAAGTGCATGATCTGCGGAACGCCGCTGATCGCCTGCGCCATCCGCGAGACTTCCTCGGCGTTCAATCGCATCGTCGTTGCGTGATTGAGCTGCGTGGCCTGCACGGACCGGACGATCGCGATCGGAAACAGTGACGCAAGCGAAACGACACCGATGCTGGTCACCAGAATCGATATCAACACCTCCGTCAGCGAAGCGCCGCTGCGGCCGTGAGTGCCTGCCGCATGCCGCGGCCGGACCGCGACGGCGTGCATTGGCGTGCCTGGCCTCATCGCTCGACCTCCCCTCGCTCGGCATAGAAGAACAGGTCCGTTCCCGGCGGGTCGAGCAGACCGTTGGCGTTCACGTCCTCGCCCGGATCCAGCACTCCGTTGGCATTCAGGTCTTCGGTCCGGAATACCGGCGATGTCACCACGTAGCCGGTCCGTGGAAAGACCGTCACGACCAGCTTGTCGCCCTGGTTCAGCTCTTCTTCATCCAGCACGCCGTTGCCGTTCAGGTCGTTCTCGGGCAGACGATCCACCGGGAACAGCCCGCGTTCGGTGTCCACCACGTCATTGAGCAGGAAGTGAATGATGCCCTTGGCCGCCGGCGCCCCGATGACCTGACCGCGAGGCGAAAACATCAGGTCCATTTTGTAGTTCGCCCCCGCCGCTCCCGGCTGCCAGGAAGGCGGCAACTCGCTGTGATTCAGGTCGATCACGATGCCCGAGGGAAGCTGCACGGGCTCGGTGTTCGGCAGCGGAGCCGGTGACAGCCGCAGGCGGTACTCGCCCGGCCCGAAACGCGCGACCGGGCCACTCGACGGCGGCCTGCGCCCCGCCACGTCCACCAGCGGAGGCGAAATCACCATCCGCTCCGGGACCCCCCGGATTGGTTGCCGCCGGTACCGTGCCCAGGTCGGTGACCGTGTACCAGAGGCCGCCGAGCTTGATCTTGTTGCCGGCTTCCAGCAGCCCGCGGCGATACAGGTTGTGCCAGCCCGCTCCAACCCCTTCGATCACGTTCGCCCGACCACCGGGAGCGAACACGTGAACTTCGCCCTCGGACCAATCCTCGGTGGCCCCCACATAGATCATGCTGGAAACCGTGTACACCGGCGACGTGCCCGCGGCCGGATTTTTCGCGTCGATCAGGAAACGCACGCCGCGAGGCAGCTTCGCGAAAATCGCACGGTCCCGGGCACCCTCGATGTACGACTGCATCTGCCGGGCCGCCGACCGGATCCGTTCGCGGTCCATGCTCACGTTCACGGCCGTGATCGTCATCGCCAGCAGGATGACGAAGATCGTGATCACCACCAGCATTTCCGTCAGAGTGAATCCGCTCCGACAACGGGCGGACTGCGGCCCGCAACCGCTACGAAGCGGTGCGCGGAGTCGCCGGCGTGCGCTTGCTGTTTGGGGCCCGCGGGCTGATTCAACAGGGTGAACCATTATTTGCCCCCGGTCTGCAGGTTGCGATTCGTGATGTCGTCGAGAATGCCTTCGATTTCCGACCACTTCGGCTGCGCCAGATGTCCGAAGTGCACCACGTCGTCCGGCTCATACAGCCCCAGCACCTGATCCGGGCCCGCGGAGACGATCAGCGGCTGGTGAAACGTGGCCGGAGTGTGATAATCGGTCTCGTTCAGACCCGCCCACGAAGCGAACAGTCCGAACTGGTCATCGGGATCGACCGCCAGCGGATCGCTGCGTTCGGCCCCCAGCGTGGCCCCCGGCCCGCGCGCCACTCCGGGCGGTGCGGGAGGCAGCGTGCCCAGCAGAACCTCCGCCGTCACGCCCGGCACCGACGGAAACCCCGGCCCCGCGAACTGCGAATTGACCGCATGCCGGTATTGCTGCAGATCGACCGGATCACCCGGATTGACGATGGCCTGCGGCTGCGTTTCCGAGCCCGCCGCGGCCGGACGAATCAGCCGGGTCGGCCACCGATAGAAGTAGAGCGGACGGCCCCAGCCGTCGACGAACTCCTTCAGCCCGTCCCCGTCCGTATCCGCGACCTCGCTGGTCGAGAATCGGTCCGTGGCGGTCTCGCCGGTTCCCAGCACCGAACCTTCCATGACGGCCAGATACAGCAGCTCCGCGCTGCTGACATGAGACGGCAGCGGGGAAGGCAGCTTGGCCGCCAACGGCGCGTCCAACGCGGCTCCCGTTCCGCCCGGAGCCCCATCCGCGCCGTACAGATCTTCCACACGCTGCGGGAACAAAGCCTTGTAGGCGAGCTTGCGAAACACCACCTCCGCCAGCTTCGGCGACGCAATGCCGTAATAGGACTGCATGTCGCGAATCCGCTGCGCTGGCGGCTTCAGTCGCGAAAACGCATCTCGCCGCTGCTCCAGGATCGCGTTGATCTTCGAAATGGTGCTCCGCGTGGCCGCTGCACGCGCCGAGGTCACGGCGCGGCCCAGCGCGACGGCTGCCAGCGCGATCAGGATCGAGATGATCGCCACGACAACGAGGATCTCCAGCAGCGTGAAGCCCCCGCGCAGGCACGAATCCCCTGCCCGCTGCTGCCGCACATGTCCGTTTGCCCAGTCTCGCACGGTTGACCTCGATTCCTGGCCCGTCCCGCGATTCGGTCGCTTCATTCCACCGTCGCC
>RFHO01000473.1 GCA_003696385.1 Planctomycetota bacterium
GTTTCGCTCATTGCGTTCCGTCGTCCTCTGCCTCGGTGAAAGAACCGTATTCGTTTCGCGCGGCGTGCGTGGCTCCGCTTTTCGATCACCGCCGCCTGGTGGGATGGGAGTGACCACGGCAACCGTGCGGTCGCGATCGCGCGCGTGCAAGTCCGGCTCGCATGTCACCGCCCCGTGCCGGCGCCCTCGCGTCCGCGGCGTCGGTCCGCCAGCCGCGGCGTTCGCGGAATCTCACGCGTCTTCCGAGCCGACGAAATTGCGGAAGGACGCCATGGTCTGTTCCGCCGCCGCGTGGGAATCGGGCATCGGCAGTGCTTCGGCCGAAAGGAATCGTTCGTAGCGGACCTCCCGCAGCGCCGCGACGATCGGCGCGAAGTCGATGTGGCCGAAGCCGGCGGCCCAGCGGTTGGAATCGACGAAGTGGACGTGGCCGATGGCGTCGCCGGCGGAACGGATCGCTTCGGCCATGTCCGCCTCCTCGATGTTCATGTGGAACAGGTCGGCGAGCAACCGGACGTTGCGGGTCTTCAGCCCCTCCAGCAGCGCGACGCCGTCGCCCAGCGTGTTGATCAGGTTGGTTTCGTAGCGGTTCAGCGGCTCGAGAATCAGCGGCACGCCGAACTGTTCCGCGTACGGACCGAGCTGCTCCAGCGCTTCGCTGAGCAGTTGCAGTGCCTGTTCGCGGTGCAGTTCCTTCGTCGCGCGTCCCTGCATCGAGCCGATGATCGCCGGCGCCCCATAGGCCCCGCCAAAGTCGATCATCGAGCGTACGAACTCGATCGCCTGACGCCGCACATCGGCCCGCGGATCGGTCAGTGTCAGACCGTGCTTGACCGCTCCCGCGCCCGTACCGACGGCGGCCAATTCCAGCCCCTGCTCGTCCAGCAACTTCTTCAGCTCGTCGACGTCCACGGCGTCCGGTCCAGGCGCAAAGATCTCGATCCCGTCGAATCCCAGCTCCGCGGCCTCCGCGCACGCCTGGGCCAGGTCATCCCAGAACACGAACGGCCCGCCGCGGGCCTCTTCTACCAGACTGACCGTGACCGCACATTTCATCGTCGGCACCTTTCGAAAGCCACGCCCGGAAACTCGCCGCCGCCACCGGCATCGTCGGTCCGAAATCCGTCCGACGTCCGCCCGGCGTCTCTGGCGAGCGCCGCGGAGCGTCAATTCACTTCGACGATCGCCTTGATCACGCCCGTTTCCGGCCGCGTGAACGACTCGAACCGATCGATCAGCTCATCGAACGCCACGCGGTGCGTGATCCACGGTCCGGTATCGATGGTGCCGTCTTCGATCAGGCGAATGATGCGGCGAAAGTCGTCCGGGAGGGCGTTGCGCGAGCCCTTGATCGTCATCTCGGCCTTGTGCAGCGTCGGGTGCGGGAAGCTGATCTCGCCGGTGGTGATGCCGACGTACACCAGAGTCCCCGTGTGCGCGACGTAGTTCAGCGCGTTGGACATCGACCGATTGTTTCCCGTGGCATCGATGACCACGGCGTACCGATCCCCGCCGGTGATCTCCAGCATCGCTTCCTGCTCGCTGTCGTCACCGCGGAACAGAATCGTGTGTGGCACGCCGTACGTTTCGCGACAGAACGCCAGCCGCGATTCGATCATGTCCATCACCGTGATCTCGGCACCGGTCAGGCGGGTGAACTCCAACGTCGCCAGCCCGATCGGCCCCGCTCCGATGATCAGCACGTGATCGCCCGGCTGCGGCGCACCGCGGTCGGTGGCGTGACAGCCGATGCCCAGCGTTTCCACCAGCGCCAGTTGTTCGTACGTCAGCTTGTCCGACGGATGCAGCTTGTCCGCGCGGATGAGGAACCGGTCGCACAGGCCTCCGTCGACCATCACGCCGATGACGTTCAGCGATTCGCAGCAGTTGCCGTGTCCCCGCCGGCAGGCATAGCAGCGTCCGCAATTCATGTACGGTTCGACGCTGCACCGATCGCCGGGCTTGACGTTTTCGACCCCCTCGCCGACGGCCAGCACTTCCACACCCAGTTCGTGTCCGGGAATCCTGGGATAGCGGAAGAACGGCATCTTGCCCAGGTAGCCGCTGTAGTCCGTTCCGCAGATGCCCATCCGGTGCGTGCGCACCAGGGCCTGACCGGGACCGGGCTGTGCCGGTTCGTCGATTTCGACGCGCTCGAAGTGCCGCGGTTCTTCCAGGCGAATGGCTTTCATGGTTGGTTTTCGGCTTTCGTCGTCTTGTGTCACTGGGAATTACAGCTTGCACCGAGGCTGCGGCACGCTGGGACGGCGTCGGCCGCGGTTCCCGCTGCGAATGGACGGCGCTTCGCCCCCGTGAACCGTAGGATCGACCGGCGACGGCGACCGAACGTCGGCGGGAGGGTTCCGCTGCGGCAAACACCGCTCGGTCCGCTCGCGCCGTTGGAACATCCTGCAGGCGATGCCGGTGGGAGCCGTCCCGCTTCACTGAGCGGCCGGTGTAACCGGTTCGTCGTTGTTCTCGGGGCGTCCCTCGATGTAGAACCAGTTGTGGATCGGTTCGAGAATCTTGCGGACTTCCGCGACGAGTTGCTCGTCCATCGGCTCGTTCGCCCACTGGACCCACTGCGCGACGCGCTGCGGATTGGCCGACCCGGTGATGCAGGTCGTAAAGTCGGGGTTGGCGATCGAGAACTGCAGGGCAAGCTTGGCGATGTCGACGCCGCGTTCGGCGCAGTACTGGGCGGCGCGGCGAGCGACCTCCCGCACCTCGGGCGTCGCCTTGTGCCACTTCGGAAGCGGAGCATTCGTCAGCAGCCGCGCGGAAAACGGAGCGGCGTTCATGATGCCCACGCCCTTCTCCTTGCACAGCGGCACCAACTCCAGCGCCATGTCGTTCTGCAGCGTGTAGTGGTTGTAGGTCAGGATCACGTCGATGTCGGCGTTGGCCAGCACGTACTTGAAGATCTTCATCGGGTAGCCGCTGACGCCGATGAACCGCACCTTGCCCTTTTCGACCTGTCGCCGCAAAGCCGGGATCGTCTCTTCGACGACCTGCCGCATGTCCACGAACTCGATGTCGTGACACAGCACGATGTCCAGGTAATCGACCTTCATCCGCTCCAGCGAAATGTCGACGCTCTCCTCGACCCGCCGGGCGCTGAAATCG
Source organism: Planctomycetota bacterium (assembly GCA_003696385.1). Taxonomy (GTDB): domain Bacteria; phylum Planctomycetota; class Planctomycetia; order Planctomycetales; family Planctomycetaceae; genus J052. Next base: position 3,127 of record RFHO01000473.1, read on the forward strand.
AAATGCTGCGGAGCGTAGCGGCCGAGTTTGGTTCCCAGGTAGTACCGATCGCGGGGAATCTCCGGCAGCACGCGCCCGAGCAGGATTTCGCTCATGCCCCGACCGTAATACGGCGAGGTGTCGATGAAGTTCATGCCCAGGTCGATGGCCGTGCGGACCGCCTGCAGGGCTTCATCGATGTCGATGTCGCGAAACTCCGCACCCAGCGACGATGCCCCGAACGAGAGCACCGTCAGCTCCATGCCCGTCTTTCCCAAGGGACGCTTTTCCATCGAATCGGCACCTCGTCGTCGATTGTCGATCTCCGTCGTTGCTGCGAACGCCAACGCCCCGCGCACGCCCTATCTCGACGCGGCCACCATTCAGCCACCGACACGCCCGCCCGACGGGACGCCAAGCTGGCCGATGCGACTGCTGTCCCGACCACGCAGCAATCCGCGGCGATTCCCGCGAACGCGACAGCCATACCGCCGTGCAGCAGCGACGGCCAAAAAGCAGACACATCGCCGTGCACTGCGGGACCGCCGGGCCACACCGGTTCTCGAACGCCACTGGATCAGCCCGGACGTCCGAGGCAACGCCGCAAAAAGAAAAGTGCGCCGCGCGAATCGATCGTTCGGCGGCGCGCCCAACGTAGCGACTGCCTGCCCGTCCGACAATTCAACCGTCGGCCGCGGGCGACTTTCACGCCGCCCGTGCGCGACCTGCCGCTGGTCGCGGCGGCTTCAGGCGAGCAATTCGTGAATCACCTCTCCGCCGAACTGCGAAAGCTGCTTGAACCGTCCGGCGTGGAAGTAGGTCAGCTTGTTGTCGTCCAGGCCGAGCAGATGCAGCAGCGTCACGTGGAAGTCGCGGATCGGATGCACGCACTCGACGGCCTCGAAGCCCAGCTCGTCCGTCGCACCCACGACCGCCCCCCGCTTCACGCCGCCGCCGGCCAGCAGCATGCACATGGCCTTGGCATTGTGACCACGGCCCAGCGCATAGACGCCGCCGCGACGATTGTTGTCCGGTGTGCGACCGAACTCACCGCACCAGACGACCAGCGTTTCGTCCAGCAGCCCGCGGGCCTTCAGGTCCTTGATCAGCGCCGTCATCGGCTTGTCGACACTGTAGATGCGGGCGGAGTGACCGCGTTCCAGGTAATCGTGGCTGTCCCAGCCGCCGCTGAAGATCTGCACGAAGCGCACGCCGTTTTCGACCAGACGCCGGGCCATCAGACACTGCCGGCCGAACAGAGCCATCTCCGGATCGTCCAGTCCGTACATCTCCTGGATGTACTTCGGCTCGCGCGACAGATCCAGCACGTCCGGCACGGCCATCTGCATCCGGAACGCCAGCTCGTAGTTCTCCAGCCGGGCCATCAACGCGTCGTGATGCGGATGCTGCGCGGCATGGCGTCGATTCAGGAACGCCAGCTCATCCAGTGCCCGCCGCTGGTGCTCGCGCGTCTTGTATTCCGGCGACTGCAGGTCCAGGATCGGCGACCCCTGGGGTCGCAGCAGCGTGCCCTGATAGTGCGCCGGCAGGAACCCGTTGCTCCAGTTTTTCGAGCCGCCCTGGGGGAACGCCAACTCCGTCATCACCACGAAGCCCGGCAGGTTCTGGTTTTCCGTTCCCAGGCCGTACGTCACCCAGGAGCCGACCGCCGGATCGCCGCCCAACCGGCTGCCGGTGTTCATGTGAAACAGCGCCTCGGGATGGTTCAGCGACTCCGCCTGCAGGCCGCGATAGACGCACAGTTCGTCGGCCACCTCCGGCAGGTGAACCCAGCGGTCACACATGTCGATCCCCGCCTGCCCCACCTTGCGAAACTTGAACGGGCTGCCGACGAAGAACTTGAAACCGGTCTCCAGCGTCCCGGTCAGCTTCGACTCCTTCTTGTGCAACTCGTTGAGCTTCGGCTTGGGATCGAACGTGTCCATGTGGGCCGGCCCGCCTTCCATGAACAGCATGATCACGTTCTTGGCCCGCGGCTTGTGCATGGGAGGTTTCGGCGCCAGAGGCCCCGCCGCGGGCGCGGATCCGGCCGGCGACTCGTCCGCCCGCAGCAGCGACGAGAACGCGACCGCCCCCAGCGACGATCCCAAGCCATACAGAAACTCCCGTCGCCGCACGCTCGCATTACCCGTCTCGATCAGGCGTCGATCGTTGCTCATCGCTCTCTCCTCGTCATCCTCGCCTCGCTTCGCCGCTCGAACGGCGGCCAGCGTCTGTGACCGTTTTCATCCAAGGTGGCCCGGGCGCTCGCGTCACGAGCACGCCCGGCGGCCCTCCCGCCTGTTCAACCCACAAACCCCAGTGTGATCAATACACGAACATGAACTCGTTGGCGTTGAACAACAGCAGGCAGAAATCCGCCAGCGCCCGCGTCTGGGCGTCCACGTCGGCCGCCTTGACGTCCGGCACATAGTTCTCGAAGACCGGCAGGATTTCCTCGTACTCGAAGGCCTTGCCCGAGAACTCCTCCACCAGCGACCGCGTGATCTTCGTCGGATACACCACCGGGCGCGGCTGCACGCGGCTGTGGTACCGCCGCATGTCCTCGATGTACTTCACCATCCGCTGCAGTTCCTCTTCGTCCGGCATCCGGCCGAAGGCCAGACGGAAACCCTGAATGACCTGCTCCCGCGGCTCGGCGGCAAACGCCTTCAACCGCAACGCAAAGGCGATCGCTCGGTCGTTGACCATGTCACTGTTCAGCAACGTGAAGACCTGCGGCACCACGGCTGCCGTATCCCGCATCGCACACGAATCGTTCGGATTGGGCTGGTTGAATACCTCCAGGAACGGATCCGGCAAACCACGCACCCGATACGCATAGATCGTCCGGCGATTGCGTTGTTCGGGCGTCCGCGAAGGCTGATATGCCGGAGCCAGCGAGAACTGGATCATCCGCGGCTGCAGCGCCACTTCCATGTTGATCTCGGGCATCACCGGCAGGCCGCCGACCGCCGGATTCAGCTCACCGGTGACGAACAGCATCGCGTCGCGAATCTCCTCGGCCGTCAGCCGGCGCGGCGAGAAGTACGACAGCAGCTTGTTGTCCGGGTCCTTCTGCCGCACCACCTCCATCTGCGGATGCGTGGACGCGCGGCGATACGCCCTGGAGGTCATGATCAGCCGGTGCATCCGCTTGATCCGCCAGCCGTGCTCGACGAAATCGGCCGCCAGCCAGTCCAGCAGTTCCGGATGCGTGGGCTTGGGGCCCTTCGCCCCGAAATTGTTCGCGTCGCGGGCGATGCCGTATCCAAAGTGGTACTGCCAGATGCGATTGACGATCGACCGGGCCGTCAGCGGATTGCGAGGATCGACGATCCACTTCGCCAGGGCCAGCCGGCGTCCCTCAAGGCCATCCGGCAATGCCCACGGGTCCTCCGGCGGAGCCCCCGGCACGGGCACGCCCGCGGCACTCAACACCCCCGGGGTGACCTTCGGGCCTTTGGCGTGCAGACTGCCCCCCAGGAAGATGTGCGTTTCGGGCCGCCAGTTCGGATCGTACTGCCTGCGAATTCGCAGCCGCCGTGCTCCGGGCCAGGAGTACGGATCGTCCGGCCCGTTGTAGACCGCCTGCGCCATCGGCTGGTAGCGTTCCAGACGCCGGTTCCAGATCCATTCGTCCTGTTCGCGGACCTTCAACTGGCCCTCTTCGATGTAGTTCAGACCGACGTGCCGGGGCGGCTTTTCCTCGTCCGGCAAGTCCTTGCGCTTTTCGTAGGGCACGTAGGGCTTGCCGCGTTCCTCGAACCACTTTCGGGCGGCCGCCTCACGCTTGGCAACCAGCCTGTTCTTCTCGGCGACGGCAAAGTCCAGCATCCGCTGCACGAACGCTCGCCCCTCCTCGAATCCGTCCCGGGACTCACTCGGCAAAAACGGCACGGGACGCTCGGCCATCTGCGTCGTCGCCAGCGCCGCATAAATGCGGTAGTAGTCGCGCGTGGGGATCGGGTCGAACTTGTGGTCGTGGCACTTGGTGCAGCGGAGCGTCATCGAAAGGAATGTCTGGCCGATGATGTTCACCAGATCGTCGCGATAGATCTGCCGCGCCTCTTCGGCCTTCACCATCGCACTGTCCCACGGCCCCATGCGAAGGAATCCGGTGGCCACGATCCATTCGGCTTCCTGCGGCGTGTACGCGCCCTTCATCCGCACTTCGTGCACCTTCCGCCAGTCGGCGTTCAGCCGCTTGCGGACGGACAGATCGGCCAGTTCGTCACCGGCAAGCTGCTCGACGACGAACTGGTCATACGGCTTGTCCTCGTTGAAGGCGCGGATCACGTAGTCGCGGTAGCGCCAGGCGTTCGAACGCTCATAGTCGTTCGAGTACCCGCCGGTGTCCGCATAGCGCACCACGTCCAGCCAGTGCTGCGCCCAGCGTTCGCCATAGTGCGGGCTGGCCAGCAACCGATCGATCAGCTCCACCCAGGCCGCCTCCGGATCGCGCTGGTACGCCGCCACGAACGCCTCCACCTCTTCCGGCTTCGGTGGCAGTCCGATCAGATCGAACGACGCCCGTCGGATCAGCGTCCGCGGATCGGCTTCCGGCGCGGCCGGCAGACCGGCTTCCGCCAGCTTCGCGTCGATGAACGCATCGACCGGATGCAGGCCCTCGGCACTCCGCCCGGCCGGGACGGGAACGGGCGGCTTCTTCACCGGCTGCCAGGCCCACAGGTCCTCCGGACGATAGCGACGATACGTCCACTCGTCGCTGAGGCCGCCGCTGGTCTTCACCAGCACCCCGTCCGCGGACGATGCGACCGTCCAGGCCCGTTGCTGAATCGCTCTCTGCACCGATTCGTCCGGCCAGGGCGCTCCCAGTTCGATCCACCGCCGAATCGCTGCGATCTGCTCGTCCGTCAGCCGATCGTTCTCCTTCGGCGGCATCTCCAGACCGTCCCAGCGCACGGCCAGGTACAGCGGGCTTTCCTCGGGCTTGCCCGGCACGATCGCCGGCTCACCCGACTCGCCGCCCCGCAACAGTCCCGCACGACTGCGGACGTCGAACGCCCCCTTCACGTCCTTCGGGTCGTCGCCGTGGCACCCGAAGCACTTCGCCTTCAGTACCGGCAACACCTTCAAAACGAACAGCCGGTCGCCTTCCGAAAAGGCGGCCTCGCGCGCGGCGACAGCCGCGGTGTTCTGTCCCGACCGTTCCGTGGACGACGCCGTATCCTTCGCCCGACCGTCCGGCCGCGACGCATCCGCCGCCGCGGCCAGCCACGGACCGGCGACACACACGACCAACGCGGCCGTCAGCAGACCCAACGCCACATGATCCCGCGACGCGTTCCGGCCACCGCGAGGATTGTCGCACTTCATCGTCGTCAGCTCCCGTGTTCGCATTCCTGCCGCCGTTGCCGCCGCTGTCGCACTCTTCTTCCCGTACTGCCGGCCGCCGGTTCGCCGCTCGGGCGATCGCGGCCGCCGTGGCCGAGGCGTCATGGCCGCCCCAGCGCGTACATCCGCGCAATGTCTTCGTCGCTCAGCGCCGCGGCGAACAACGCAAACTCGTCGATGCTTCCGTTCAGGTTGCGGATGGCAAAGCTCGCATCGGGCAAGGTCGGCAGTGACCAGTTCCCGATCGACGCCGTGCCGATCCGCGTCGGCACCACCTGCTCGGCCGGCACCTGGTGATGACTCAGCCGCACGCCGTTCAGGTAGTGCGTGATCGTCCGCCGGTGGTAGTCATACACCGTCGCCAGGTGCAGCCACCGACCGCTCAGCGACGGATTCCAGAACGGCGGTGAGAGCGCCTTGTAATCGCGCGGCCCCGGCTCGCCGCGTTCCACCGGCCGCACCGAAAAATACAGTTGGCCGCTGGAGAGGATCTGCCAGTGCGGCTCGCCCCGATCGTAATGGTCCGTCAGAAACAGCGAATTGAACAGCCGGTCCAGGCTGTCGATCTTCACCCACGCGGCGAAAGTCAGCGATTCGTACTCTCCCGGAATGTGCACGCGGACGCGATCGCCCGGCCGCTTGAACTCCAACGCCCCCTTCTCCGGCCAGCGCCCGTCCACCCACCGGGCTCCGACGATCGCGCCGTCCTTCTCCGGATCGCGCGGCTCGATGTCGCACACCAGCCGGCGGTTGCCGGCCGGCTGCCGCTCGAACGCGTAGTACGCGATCAACCGCGGATCACGCCGCAACTGCTTCGACCACTCCCTCCAGGCACGCAGCCGTTCCGAGTGTTCGTCCAGCGCCTGCCGCTGCAGATCCAGCAACCCGACGAACCGTTCTTCCGCCGCAGCCCCCGCCGGCAACAGTTCCTTTCCCGTCCGCACCAGCGCCTTGCCGGCCGACAGCCGCCGCGGCTGCGTCCCGTCCGTGCTCCACTCCACCAGCCCGTCGAACACGTGCACCTCGGTCCGACCGTCCTCCGACACCGACACACCGAACTCCGTGCCCAGATCCACCACCTGCAGATCCGCGGACAGCAGGGTAAAGCCCCTTGCCGCGGGCGGCACATGCGCCCGCAACCGCCCGCGCCGCAGAACCGCCCGGTCCGCCGCAATCAACTCCAGCTCCGCCGGTCCCTGCAGCACCACCGTCGCACCGCTGAAAAACTCGATCTGCGCAAACCCTTCGTCCAGCCGCACCACGCCCGGCAGCAGCGGATCGCCCGCCTCACGCGGCCCTTCCCCGGGCGCCCAGCGTGCATCGAGCACGCGTCCGAGAACCGCCACGCCCCGCGAGCGAGACTCGGACGGAAGCACGGACGCCACCGACTCCGCGCGTTCACCACCGGAAAGCACACCGCCGGCTCCGCTCGCCGAAGCCGCAGGCGCTTGCGCCACCTCCGGCGATGCCACATCGAACGGAGCGGCCGACGGCCGCGCCAACCCATTCCACAACGACCAACTCACGACGCCGATCGCCAGAGCGACCGCCGTCACCGCCAGACTCCGCCAGCGGCGCAGACGACGCGTCAGTGGAGCCTCGTCCATGTCCCGCGCCGGAAACACCACCGTTCGATGCTCCGCGACAGCCTCTGCCACGGAGCCGCCCATCGGCTCGGTCGCCGGGCCCCCGATGGCATCCGGCACGCGGTTTCCCTCCAGCCACAAGGCGGCGTTCAACGCCTGCCAGCGCGCGAACTGGCGACGGGCTTCCTCGGACGCACGCAGCAGAGCGCGCAGGCGATCCGCCCCGGCGTCGTCCAGCGTGCCGTCCTCCCACGCCAGCAGCAATTCTTCCAACTCATCGCGCCACGCCTGCATGGCTCCCTGGCTCCCGGTTCACCCGTCGTGCTTCCGCTTCCGTTCCGTTTTCGATCTGCCGAGCCGACGCTTGCCGGACTCGCCGCGGCGACGCCGGGAAGTCCACCCGGCTCGCCAGCGCTGCCGGCCCCTCATGCGTCCGCCGACAGCCGCCTCTGCACGCATTCGCCCAGTTGCCGCCTCACGCGGAGCAGCGCCACCTTGATCGCCGAAAGTGTGCGTCCGGCCCGCTGAGCGATCTGCTCCAGCGGTTCGGATCGGAAGTAGCGCCGCTCCACCAGCTCGCGATTCGCCTCTGACAACTTCCCCAAACACTCCCGCAAAGCCGCCTGGATGCGGTCCAGCTTCGCCGATTCGCGCTGCACGTCCTCGGCCAGCAACTCGGCCAGTTCCGCATCCAGCAACAGTCGGTCGCGCCGCCGGTCCCGCAGATGGGCCAACACCTGCATCCGTGCCACGCCAAAGGCCCACGGCAAAAACGGCCGCGCGGGATCGTATTCCGCTGCCCGACGCCATAGCGCCAGATTCGTCTCCTGCAACACGTCCGCCGCCCGATCGTGGTCGCCCACCAGCGAATAGATGTAGCCGTACAAGCGGTTCTGGTGGCCGGTCAGTTCCCGGACGAAGTGTTCCAGCACGTCCTCGCGCACGGGGCTTCCTTTCGTGACGGCGGTCGCTCCGTGATTGTTTACCGCCAGACGGCCAAAGGTTACGCGCGAAATGGCGTTTTCGAGAGAATCCAGGGACGGCCGCACACCCGCGCCGCATGCGCCGACGCACGAGAACACGCCGTAACGTCTTTCACTGCAGAACCTTGCGGGACCGGCACCCCACGGAGCCGGCGGGCGGCGACGGGCTCCTGGCCGCCCCGATCGGACGCCCGATCCCACCGCGCGGCAGCGCCCGGGCAAGAAGGCGGATCGAGCTGCCGAGGCGTCCTCACGTGCCCGAAGCTTGCCGGAGTTCCGCTCGGGCAATCTCCAGGTCGTGATCGACCATCATGCGAACGAGTTCCTCGAAGCCGACCCGCGGGCGCCATCCGAGTCGCTCGCGGGCCTTCGTCGCATCGCCGCACAGCACGTGAACTTCGGCGGGCCGGTAGAGCTGCGGGTCGATCTCCACGTGCCGCCCGGGATCGAGCCCCAGATGTGCGAAGGCGGCTTCCAGAAACTCCCGCACCGAATGCGTCTCACCGGTGGCGACGACGTAGTCGTCCGGCTCGTCCTGCTGCAGCATCAGCCACATCGCCTCCACGTAGTCACCGGCAAAACCCCAGTCGCGTTTGGCATCCAGATTGCCCAGACGCAGTGTGTCCTGCAGCCCCAGCTTGATCCGCGCGGCCGCTCGCGTGATCTTCCGCGTGACGAAGGCTTCCCCGCGTCGCGGCGATTCGTGGTTGAACAGGATCCCGTTGCAGGCGAACATCCCATAGGCCTCGCGGTAGTTGACTGTCTGCCAGTACGCGTAGACCTTGGCACAGGCATACGGGCTGCGAGGGTGAAACGGTGTGGACTCGTCCTGCGGCGACCGCTCGACCTTTCCGTACATTTCGCTGGACGATGCCTGGTAGAAACGAACCGGGCGGCCGCTGCGGAGCTGATACTTGCGGACGGCTTCCAGCACCCTCAGGCATCCCAGTCCGGTCACTTCGGCCGTGTACAGGGGGATGTCGAAGGACAGCCGCACGTGGCTCTGGGCCGCCAGGTTGTAGACCTCATCCGGCTGCACTTCGTCCAGGATCGTGTCCAGGTTGCTGCCGTCGGACAGATCCGCGTAATGCAATCGCGGAGGCGGCTCACCGATGCCCGGTGCGCGGCACGGGATGATGCCGTGCACCTCGTAACCTTTGCTCTGCAGAAAGCGGTTCAGGTA
>RFHO01000474.1 GCA_003696385.1 Planctomycetota bacterium
ATTCCCGCCGGCCAAGGGCTTCTGGTTTGCCTGGCCTACCGGCTGTTCACTGTGGCAACGGCGCTACTGGGGGCCTGGTACTACATCGGTGCGCGGCGCCGACTGGCGGCTCACGACATCGCGGCCAAGGAACGCGGCGAGACTTCCGGCGGCCCGGTGCTGTGACGGCCCGCCTCCGCATCCGCGGCTCGGCCGCCGGCCGCCGGTTGGCCAACTACGCCAGGATGTCATGCAGCACGTGGCCGTGCACGTCGGTCAACCGCATGTCGCGGCCACTGAAACGGAAGGTCAGGCGGGTGTGGTCGATGCCAAGCAGATGCAGCATCGTGGCGTGCAGGTCGTGAATCTCCACCTTGTTTTGCACGACCTTGTATCCGTATTCGTCGGTTTCCCCGTAGGCCACGCCACCCTTCACCCCGCCACCGGCCATCCACATGGTGAAGCCGAACGGGTTGTGATCCCGACCATTGGAACCTTGGGCGAACGGCGTGCGGCCGAATTCGCTGCCCCAGATGATCAGCGTCTGTTCCAGCAGCCCGCGCTGTTTCAGGTCCGTGATCAGTGCGGCTATCGGCTGATCGACGGTCAGAGCATTCTTGTAGTGTCCGTCTCGAAGATTCGAATGCTGGTCCCACCGATCGCCGTTCCCGCCGGGACAGGTCACTTCGATGAACCGTACCCCGCGTTCGACGAGTCTCCGTGCGAGCAGACAGCTGCGCCCGAAGACGCGGGTGTTGTGGAAGTCCGCTTCCAGGCCGTACATCCGCTGGGTGGCCCGCGTCTCTCCGGACAGATCGACCAACTCCGGCACGGCCGCCTGCATCCGCGCCGCCAACTCGTAGTTGGCGATGGCCGACTCCAGTGGATCCGGGTCGGACACAGCCTCCAAGAACCGCGCATCGAGCCGCCTCAGCAGTTGCAGCTTCCGACGCTGCACCGCTGGATCACCGTCGCTGGGCCGGATGTTGGCAACCGGCGGATCGGACGGATTAAACACGGACCCTTGGTAGGACGCGGGCAGAAAACCGGTATTGAAGTTGTCCAGCCCACCTGGCGGGATCAGACCGCTGTTGAGCACCACGAAGGCCGGCAGATTCTGGCATTCGCTGCCCAACCCATAACCGACCCAGGCCCCCATGCTGGGACGCCCCTGTTGCCCGTGGCCGGTATGCAGGAAGTAGTTGGCATTGGTGTGCTCAGAAAAGTTCGACGTCATCGATCGGATCACGGCCAAGTCGTCGACGAGCCGCGCCACATGTGGGAACAGGTCGCTCACCCACAACCCGCTCTCGCCGTAACGCCGGAACTTCCACGGACTCGCCAGCGTATTGCCGATGTTGTTGAACTGTGTCGGCTCGATCTTCGCGCCGAACGGCTTGCCGTTCTCACGTTCCAGCCGAGGCTTGTAGTCGAATGTATCGACCTGCGAGACCCCGCCGTCCATGTAGAGGAAAATCACGCTTTTCGCACGAGCGGGATAGTGCGGCGGCTTGGGCGCAAACGGCGAGCCGTCCAACGTTGCGCCCGCGGCCGACCGATCTTCGAGCATGGCCGCCAAGGCGACGGCGCCGAATCCCAGCGCCGATCGCTGCAGCCACTCCCGCCGCGTCCACACCGAGCGTTCCCGGCCACAGGGGTACTGCTGACGAGGCGTCCATCGTGCCTGTGGGCTTCGCATCGGCACACTCTCCCCACATTCATTCGATGCATCCCACAGTCGGGATACCGCCGCGACTGTGATTTTTCAATCACCGATCCATGTCCATGATACACGACCGGGCGCGGCGCTGTCACCGCCGCTACAGGTCCCACAGCGGTCGCGACTGGTCGACGAGGCGCTGCAGGCCATGCAATCGCACCTGCCCGGAGAAGCTCGGCCGCCGGCCCGTGTGCAACAGTGCCGGTTGGCCGGTCTGCTCGTTCAGCGACCAACGGTACAGGTCCGCCACCTGGATCCGTTCGCGGTCATCCAGACCCAGGACTTCGGCGATCTGGACGACACGGCGGGCCCCGTCCTCGGAAAACCGCGCAAGCTGCACCAGCAGGTCGACCGCCCCGGCGACCTGTGCGCGAGAGACGTACACCGGCAGTTGTACGTCCGACATCAGACACAGGGTTTCCAGCCGCGTGAGTGCATCCGTGGCGGTGTTGGCGTGCACCGTGGTCAGGCTTCCGCTGTGGCCACTGAGCATCGCCTGGACCATGTCCAATGCCTCACCGCCCCGGACCTCACCGACGATGACCCGATCCGGACGCATCCGCAGCGATGCGCGGAACAGGTCGCGGATGCTCACCGCTCCCCGGCCCCGACGATCGGGCGGTCGGGCTTCCAGGTACAGTACGTGTCTTTGCCGCAGCCGCAGCTCGCTGCTGTCCTCGATCACCACGATCCGCTCCGCAGCCGGCACTTCGGCTGACAGCGCATTGAGCAACGTCGTTTTGCCCGTCCCGGTGCCCCCCGAGATCACGATGTTCTTTCGCAGCTTCACGCACAGGGCGAGAAACTCCGCCGCTGCGGGGGTCAGACTCCCGCGTCGAACGAAGTCCGCCAGCCCGAGGATGTCGCGGCGAAACTTGCGGATGGTGAAATACACGCCCGTGCGTGCGCTGGGTGGAATCACAGCGTGCACGCGGGAACCGTCCGGCAGGCGGGCGTCCAGGATCGGTCGTTCCTCGTCGATCACCCGACCGACGAATTGCGCCACGTTGTGAATCGCCGACAGCAGGGCATCCGCGGAGGCAAACCGGGCGTCGGTTTCTTCGATCCTTCCGTCCCGTTCGACGTACACCCGGTCGTAGCCGTTGACCATGATCTCCGTGACGCTTTCGTCACGTAGGAACGGCAACAGCGGCCCGAGAAAGTACTCCAGGCTCGCTGAAAAAACCTCTTCGCGGGACATTGGTCGGTTCCGTGTGCAAACGGCGGTCCCTGGCGGTTTGCGCCGGCGGCTTCCATCGATCCGGCCGCCACCGGCCGCCGCTCATGCAGCCCTGCTCGCGACCCCCAGCCGCCTCAGAATCTCTTCGCAAGCCGGTGAGCGGTTCAGGGCATAGAAATGGAAACCCGGCACGCCCGCCTGGAGCAGTTCCTCACATTGCCGGACGGCCCAATCCACACCCGCCGCAAACTGACCGTCCGGATCGCCTTCCAGTGCCTGCAGTCGTTCGGCGAGTGCCGGCGGGAAGTACGCTCCGCACAGTTCCGTGATCCGTTTGATTCTTCCGTACTCCGTGACCGGCATGATCCCCGGTACGATCGGCACGCGTATGCCGAGCCGCTCGCACGCGTCGCGGAAACGCAGGAAATGCGCGTTGACGAAGAACAACTGCGTGAAGACCGCATCTGCACCGGCATCCACCTTCCGTTTCAGATTCCGCAGGTCCGTTTCCATGTCCGGTGCTTCCTGGTGCTTTTCCGGATACCCGGCCACACCGATGCCGACGTCCGTATACCGTTCCCGGATCAACGCAACCAGCTCGTTGGCGTGCACGAGACCGCCGGGGACCGGGCGAAAGCTCTTTTCGCCCCGCGGGGGATCGCCACGCAACGCCATGATGTTGCGAATTCCGGCCCGGTAAATCTGCGCCAGCCCCTGCTCGAGTTCCTCCCGTGTCGCACCGACGCAGGTGTAGTGCGCCGTTGCGGTGACTCCGTAATCCTGCTGTATGGTGCGGCAGATCTCGACCGTCCTCTCCCGTGTGCCTCCGCCCGCCCCATAGGTGCAGGAAATGAACTGCGGCTGATACGGCACCAGCCGGTTGAGCGTTTCGAACAACGCCGCGTCGCCGGCTGCGTTTTTGGGCGGAAAAACTTCGATCGATACGACGGTTTCCCCGGAGCGATACAGCTCCCGCAACGTCCGCGGTTGGAAGACCTTCTGCCCAGATAGCTCGTTGCCGTCCACACGCCTCTCCCCGGTTCGAGATCCCATGCTGGGTGCCGTCCCGACCGTCCCTGTCCAGCGCCGCCAGCATGCCAATCGACGCGCCGCAGTATATGATGCGGCCATGGGTCCTGAAAGAAGCCTCCGGCCGCCTCACCTGCGCCAGCCCGCCGGCTTTGACGCAAAACACCGACCGCGGGCCGCTCCCTCCGGTCGGCGGCCGGCTCGCCCTGTGGAAAAACCGTCGGCAAGCTGTGCGATGTTTCCGCGGTTTCGCACCGAAGGTTTCGCCGGCGACCCGCGGTGTCGCAAACGGGTCGGGATTTCGACGCCTATCGACACTCACTTCCACTCGGCCGGAGTATGTTTCCCGTGCTGTAATCGATTACGCAGGCAAGGCTTGTCGGGCAGGCACGGCAGATTTTCCACAGAACCGACAGCCCTGATCAGTACGGCGTACTTCAAGAAATCTCTATAATCTCTTCTCGTGTTGGTGCCGTCCGTCGGCTGCCCACGTCGTTCGATCGCGACTTTGGGTCCGCTGACCGGACAGGTTCCCGGAACGATCGCAGAAACATCCCATCAACGATTCGGTGAACGCCATGAAGATTCGTTGTCCGCGTTCGACATTTGCCGCGGCTCTGCAGACTGCTGCGTCGGTCGCACCCACGCGAACACCGCGAGAAATCCTCAAGCGAGCGCGCCTGACGGTAACGGACGGCAGTGGTGTACTGTTCGCAACGGACCAGGAAACGTCTATTCGACAAGCCATCCCGGAACTGGAGGTTGAGGAGACCGGCGACGTGCTGCTGCCGGTTGCCGAAACAACGCAGATCGTTCGCGAATTGGCGGACGAAGCGATCGAAATCAGCAGTGACGGATCGCGGATCACGCTCCGGGGCGCCCACAGCGAGTTTCGCATACCGGAGGTCGATCCCCAGGAGTTTCCGGAGGTTCCGGACACGGAGGGCTCGACGCCGTTCTCGCTGGACGCCGTTTCTTTGCGGAACGCGATTCGTCGTACGTTGTTCGCGACCGACACCGAAGGGCCACGGTACGCACTGGGCGGCGTACTGCTGGAATTGCGCAAAGATCGACCGGTGTTCGTGGCGACCGACAGCAGGAGGCTCGCGGTGGCCCGGGTCGAACTCGAAGCGGCGGACGCTGCAACGGGACCGGACAAGCCGCTGGTTCCTGCCAAGGCGTTGCAATTGGTGGACCGCACGCTGGGCAACGCCGAAGGTCCGGTGAAGCTGGGGTTCCGCGCCAACGAAGTGTTCTTCCAGATCGGGCCGACGAGCATCATCAGCCGCTTGATAGACGGCCGGTTTCCCGACTACGAGCGTGTCATCCCGCGAGGCCTTGACCATCGAATCGAAATGGTCGTCGGGCCGTTGCACGCGGCGGTGCGTCAGGCGCAGATCTTCACGGACGAAGAAACGCGCAGCGTCACATTCCAGCTGCAACCGGG
>RFHO01000076.1 GCA_003696385.1 Planctomycetota bacterium
AAGAGGAGTGGCGTGCGATCACCGCGCTCGTGGAACGTCTGTTTGAGCGGCTGTCGGCCGTCCGGCGCGACCATCGGCTGAAATCGATGCGGGTGGAAGCGGCGCTGAACCGAGCCTGCAGCGGTACCCGACGTGAAGACATATTGCAGCAGCTGCAGCAACGGCACCAGGCGGTCGACGACACGGACCTCGATGCGCTGCTGCGGTCGGCAATCCGGGAATCGTTGGCCGACCTCCAACGGCGGCATCCGGACCTGATCGCTTCGGTCCGGCGACTCCGGAAAATCGGTGCCGTCGCACGACCGGCCGTCACCGTGGCGCTGTATTCGGTCATTGGACCGGTCGTCCATGTCCCCGGCGTCGAGCAGGTACTGGTCGAGCGGCTGGCGGACGTGGCCGTGACGTTGAGCGGCGACGCCGTCATCGGCGTGAGCGGCGAAAGAGCACTGCAAGCGCTCGCACAACGCACGCTTCAGAGAGTCTATGAGTCCTTCACCCGGCGGCGGCTGGACTGGCTGCGTCAGAACCTCCGCGAACTGCTGCTGGCCGAGGTCGAGGCCGAATTCGAGAAGGCGCGATCGCTCGCGAGGCACCCCGCCCGGGAACGACTCCGCCGGCACCTGGCCGCCATCGAAGCGCGGCTGAAGGACGTTCCCGACGCGCAGGGGGACGGACCGTAACGCCGCACACGAAGTTGCCCGGCGGACGCGGTCGCCGACGCGCCACCGCCGTCCCAAGACCGTTATTGACCGTGATTTGCAGGCGGTCCTAGAATCCCCGTCCGTTCTTCGCTGAAGCTGCCGGGACGTCCTTCCTGCCCCGCCGACGGCGACGCACGAAGCGTCCCTTGCTCCCCGGCACCGGCCCCGTCTCCCGGACGAAAGGTTCCCGCGAGCCCGTGAATGGAATCCGGCTCAGCGACCGCACCCTGCCGGCCGCCGCTCCTTTTCGCGGCCGTTTGCTCTGCTGCGCAGCGTGCGTGGCAGCAGCGCTGCTGCCGCAGCATCCCGCGGCCGCTCAACTCGCCGGCCCCGTCCCGGCAGCTGGACAGCAAACCGACGCCGGCAATGGGCATCCAGAGCGACCGTCCCGCGAACCGACGGCACATCGTTCTCCTCGTTCGGACGCCGACGGCAGCGCCACCGGCACCGTCTTCGAGACGCCACCGCTGGCGGTCGTGGTGCGCCCTGCCCGCGAAAGGCCGATCCGTTCCACGGATTCGCCGGCGCGCTCTGCGGTCGTGCCGACAGCGGCGGGCGGTTCTGGTGGTTCCCGTCCGTCCGCCCCGCGATCTCCCCCGTCCGACGACGATTCGACGGCAAGCGACACAATCGTCGTTCGCGGTCTGTTGCTGCAGCGCGGCGAGATCGTCGACGGCCGCGGGCGGCGCATCCGGGCAGCGATCGTCCGCGGCCGCGCCGCGCTCGAACAGGGCACGCGGCGGTTGACCGCGAGTGCACTCGTCCTGTGGACGGACAGCACGGCGGACGGCGCTTCCGTTACCGCCTATGCCGAAGGGAACGCGCGGCTCGAACTGCCCAACGGGACTCGGGCCGACGCCGCGCTGCTCCACGAGTTTCACACTCGCGGGGACATCCGGTTCGACGTCCGCTCGCGCGTCGACTCGCCCCGACTTGCCGAAGACCCGCTCTATCGCCGCGCGGCGCGCTACCGCACCACGGCATCGCGACGACACGGGCTGCCCGAGGCGGCCGCCGTGCGTTCGACAGGCTTCCACGTCGCCCAGCCTCAACCGGCCGGCGTCCCGCTGCGGACGATTCGAATCTTCCCGCGGCACCTGGGCGCCCCCTACAACGTCGTGAGCTGGGAATCGAAAGACAGCGTCCCGCCCGAGCAGGTCATTGTGATCACCGGCGGCGTAAACCTCGTCGTCAGCGGCATCGAAACGCTCGGCACGCTCGATCTGACCGCCGATCGTGCCGTCATCTGGAGCCGTTCACTGTCCGCCGAAGAACTGGCCGGCGGGACCACCCAGACACGCGACACGCCGTTGCAGGTCTACCTCGAAGGCGCCATCGTCGTGCGGCAGGGCGAAAACGTACTGAGGGCCACACGAGCGTTCTTCGACGCGCGCGAATATCGCGGCGTCCTCACCGACGCCGAATTGCGCATCCCGCTGCACGACCTTGGTTTGAACCTCCGCGTGCGGGCCGAGCGGATTCGGCAGATCGCCCGCTACGACTTCCATGCGAGCAACGCGTGGGTGAGCACCAGCCCATTCGGCAAGCCGGGGTACCGCATCCAGGCCACCGACGTTTTCGTCGAGGACCGCGGTTCGCTGGCGGCGAGCGGCTACCCCGGACCGCTGGTGATTCCCGGAGCCGCCGGTTCCCCGCAGATCGCCGACACCGGCGCCCGGCTGGCATCCGACGGCCCACGGCCGGACCTGTGGGTGACGGCCCTGAACAACGTCCTGTACTGGCAGGATCTTCCACTGCTGTACGTGCCGGTCCTCACCGGTCCCCTGGAAGATCCGGGCGTGCCGATTCGCCGTGTGACCTTCGACCAGGACCGGATCTTCGGCACACAGATCCGCACGGCCTTCGATGCACTGCGGCTGCTCGGCTGGGAGGCACCACCGGGCACGGAGGGTACGTTCCTGCTGGATTACCTTTCCGAACGCGGTGTCGCGGCCGGAGCCACTCTGCAATACGACGGCTATGACGTGTGGAACACCGGCGAGTCGTACAGCGGTCGTCTGATGGGTTACTACGTCAATGACGGCGGAACGGACAACCTCGGCTTCGACCGCCGGGCACTGATCCCGCCCTCGCCGCACCGCGGTCGGTTCCTGCTCCGGCACCGCCAGTCGCTGCCGTGGAACATGCGCTTCCTGGCCGAAATCGGCTACCTGTCGGACCGCAACTTTCTCGAACAGTATTTCGAAAACGAGTTCGACGAAGGCAAGGACAACGAGACCGTTTTCAGTCTCTCACAAGACTGGGACGGCTGGTCGTGGCGCGTGCTGGCCCGCCCCCAGGTCAACGAATTCGAAACCACGACCGAATGGCTGCCCCGCGGAGACCTCTACAACCTGGGATTGCCACTGCTGGATGGACTGTTGAACTGGAGCAGCCACACCAGCGTCGCCTACGCCCGACTGCGTCCGGCCACGCCGCCAACGGATCCGAACGACACGTTCAGCCCCTTGCCGTTCGTCACCCGGGCCGAAGGTCTGGCGTATTCCACCCGCCACGAGATCACGCTGCCGGTCCAAGCGGGTCCGACCAAACTCGTGCCCTACGTCTGGGGAGAATTCGCACAGTGGAACGACGGATTCACCGGCGACGAAATCGACCGCGCGTCGCTGGCCGCCGGGATCCGCGGCAGCCTGCAGATGTGGCGGGCGTTTCCGTACGTCCAGAGCCACGTGTGGGGACTGGACGGTCTCGCCCACAAAATGGTGTTCGACTTCGACTACTCGGCCCTGGACACCAACGAACCGCTGGCCAACATACCACAATACAACGAATTCGACGACAACGCCCAGGAACGCTTCCGCTACCGCCTGCTGACCAACACGTTCGGCGGAGTGCTGCCGGCAACGGTCGAACCGCGGTTTTACGCCGTCCGCACCGGCGCGGGCCGGGGCGTGACGGCACCGTATCACGAACTGATCGCCCGGCAGCAGGTTCTGCGACTCGGCTGGCGGCACCGGCTGCAGACACGCGTCGGCCCTGCGGAGGACTCGCACATCGTTGACTGGATGACACTGGATCTGGAAGCCGCCTGGTTTCCGGAAGCCGACCGCGACAATTTCGGCGAACCGTTCGGTCTGTTTCGGGGCGATTACCGTTGGAATCTCGGCCAGCGCACCAGCTTCCTCGCCAGCGGGCAATTCGACATCTTCGACAACGCACCGCGCATCTGGAGCGTCGGACTGCTGAACCAGCGTCCCACGCGAGGGAGCGTGTACGTGGGCTTCCGCAGTCTGCAGGCCGGAGCCCTGGACAGCCAGATCCTCACCGCCTCACTGAGCTACGCCACGACGCCGAAGTGGGTTTTCACCGCCGGCACCGCCTACGACCTGAAAGAAAACCGGAATGCCGGCCAGTCGCTGACCATCACACGCGTCGGCGCCGACTTCCTGGTACACCTCGGTGCGACCTACGACGCCGCCAAGAACAACGCGGGCATTGCCGTGATGGTAGAACCGCGCATCGGTCCTCCGACGCTGGGCAGCCCGCAACTCGGCTCGTTGCTGGGCATCCGTTGACCGACCCGCGAACGGCCGTCAGGCCGGCGCGCGGCCGTAGTATCGCCGCAGCCTTCCAACTGCGTGCTCCACTTCTTCCTCGATCGCGGACCGGTCGATCGCCCCTTCCATCGCCATCAGCTCGGCCAGCGACTGGACCGTCGACCGCCGCAGCGAACGTGCGAAGACGAGCATCAACCGTCGCTCCACCAGATCGGCGACTCGGGTCACCCATTCGTTGCGGATCACCCACCGGACGAAAGACTCCGGCAAATCGGTGCCTGTGACACTCAAGGCCGCAGAGCGGCCGGAATCCCGCCGGCGTTGCTGTGCTTCGCCTTGCCCCGGGGACGCATGGCCCCTCGAAACGTCGGAATGTGCCGCTGCGACCGTCCCCGACCTTTGCGCAGAAGTGTCAGAGCCAAGCCGGCGGCACAGTGTTCCGGTCAAAGGCCACACGGCGCGGACCTGACGCAGCGACCAGTTCAGTTTCTCCGCGACTTCCCGCTGCGC
>RFHO01000077.1 GCA_003696385.1 Planctomycetota bacterium
AGTTGGACCAGGCCCGAGGCGATCGCCAGCCCCAGTCCGGTGCCGCCGTACTTGCGCGTCGCAGACGAATCCACCTGCGTGAACTTCTCGAAGATGCGGTCCAACTGGTCATGCGGAATCCCGATACCGGTGTCCCGCACACGGACTTCGATCATCACCTCGCGCTCGTTGCGGTCCACCTGGCGGACATCGACGACGATTTCGCCCTGTTCGGTGAACTTGATGGCATTACCGATCAGGTTGATCAGCACCTGGCGCAACCGCAGCGGATCCCCGATGACCATCCGGGGAAGGATCGGATCGATGTGGCACAGCAACTCCAAGTCGTGACGCCGGGCGCGGGCGTCGAGCATCTTGACGGTGTCGCCGACCACGTCGAACAGGTCGAACGTGCGTTCGTCGAGCTGCAGACAGCCCGCCTCGATCCTCGCAAAACCCAGGATGTCGTTGACCAGATCCAGCAGCGAGTCGCCCGCCTTGAGGATCATCTGCAGGTACTCGCGCTGTGTCGGCGGGACATCGGACTCCAACAACAGTTCCGTCATGCCGATGATCGCGTTCAGCGGCGTGCGGATCTCGTGGCTCATGTTGGCCAGAAACTCGCTCTTGGCACGATTGGCCGCCTCGGCCGCCTCCTTGGCTTGGCGCAGAGCGAGTTCCGCGAGTTTGCGCCGCGTGATGTCACGGGAAATGCCGAACGTGCCGACGATCCGCCCTTCGCGATCGCGCAGCGGCAGCTTGCTCGTGGCCACGTACGTGACGCGACCGTCCGGCCAGGTTTCCTTTTCCTCCTTGTCCAGGATCGGTTCGCCGGTCTGGATGATCCGCTGTTCGTCCGCCAGAGCCGCGTCGGCGTGCTCGCTGGTGAAGAAATCCGCGTCGCTCTTGCCGATCGCCTCTGCCGGATCGCTCAGGCCGAAGGTCCGCGCCAGGGCACGGCTGATGCGGATGAAGCGGCTGTCCCGATCCTTGAAGTAGATGCTGTGCGGCAGGTTCTCCATCAGCGCGGCCAGCAGATACCGTTCGCGTTCCAGTTCATTCAACAGCCGCTGCCGCTCCACGGCGTACCGGATGCATCGCCGCACACGCTCTCGGTCCAGATCGCCCAGGCGCAGGCAATCGGCGGCACCGAGCCGTACAGCCCGAGCCTCCCAGGTGGAATCCGCCCCGCCGGTGATGGCGATGATGGGCTGCGTACCGCCGCTGCGCCGCGCCAACTCGATGAAACCCAGAGCGTCCGCCGCCCCGACGTGCTGGCCCACCAGGCAGACATCAAACTCCTCCGACAGCATCCCGGCCAATCCGTCCGAAAGGCTGCCCGCCACCACCACGGACCACGGCTCCAAATCGTCCGACAGCATGTCCTGAAGCCGTCGGACAATCTCAGCATCGTCCAGGATCGCCAACACACGAATCGGACCGTCGGACATCGGCCCTCCCCCGTCGCGCGTCCGGGATGCTCACCATTGCCGTCCACTGCCCGGCACACGTTCCGTCACTTTGCCAGTTGCCGCAATTTGCTCAACTCGGACTTCAATTCCTCGTTGCGTCTTTCGAGATTCTGCAACCGTTTGGCGAGTTCGTCGAGCCGCTTTTGCACCGGGTCGTCACGTTCGATGCTCTGAATCGCCGCGTTCGCCGCGTCGCGTACCTGTGGCGACGCGTCGGCGAGGGCCAGCCGATTCAGTTCGGGCAGCGCCTTTTCGGCCCGTTTGCCCATCCTTCCCAAGGCGGTCACGATGCCGCGCCTCAGTCGCGGTCCGGCTCCGGGCAGTACCGCCAGCATGGCCTGCACCGAGCGTTCCGCTTCCGCCACGGGCAGCGACTGCCGCCGGTGCCGCTCAGCCAGCGCTTCGGCCGCGGCGATCCGACAATCCCGCGGATGTCCCGGCCGAAGCCACTCCCGGAGCACCTTCAACGTTTCTGGATCGTCGTTGCGCCCGAGCGCCCGCAGGGCCGCCCGGCGGATCACCTCACGATGCGAGGGCATCTGCAGCGCCGCCAGAAACGGCTCGTTGGCAACCTTCTCGGACACCTCGGCCAGCGTCTCCAGAACGGCCGCCCGCACGGCATAGCTCGGCTCGTCGGACTTCCAGTGATTCAGCAGCGCCGCGTTCACCTTGCCGTCCCGCTTGAACGACTTCAGCGCCAGCACGACCGCCCGCCGCACCCGCGCGTCGGGCTGCTCGAATGCCGCCAGAAGCGCATCGCGTGCCGCCGGTTGTCGCGTCGTGCCCAGCGCCCGAGCCGCCACAGCACGAACACCCCAGAAGCCGTCGGTTTCCAGTACCTCCCGCAGCAGCTTCAGGTCCGCCGCCGCACGACTCTTTTCGAAATGCACGACGGCACGCAAACGCTCCGAAACGCTGGGCGCCCGCCGGATCTGCCAGGCCCACCAGTCACGGATCTTGTTCTCCCGGATCTCGGCCAGCAGAGTGAACTCCGGGTCGACCCGAACGCCCAGCGGCCGCTCCGGCAGCGAAACGTACAGCGTGTCCTGCTTGTCGATCATCCGATGGTGCACGCTCTGCGTGCGGCCCTCGCCCAGCACGACGTCGATCCGCAGCGGCAGGTCGAACGCCGGCCGTTTCTGCGTCTGCTTCAGATCGATCCGCAGGACCTTCTCATCCGCCGAATACTTCGACGCCACCTCCAGCACGGGGTGTCCGGGCTGTTCGACCCAGTCGTAGAAGAAGCGCTCCAGGCTCAGGCCACTGACCTGCTCGAGCGTCTGCCGAAGATCCGTCGTTTCGGCGCTCTTGAACGCGAAACGCCGCAGGTACTGCTGCAGACCGCCGAAGAATGCCTCATCGCCCAGTCGATGCCTGAGCATGTGCAGCACCCAACCGGCCTTGGGGTAGGCCCGGTTGTCGAACATCTTCTGCGGATGGGCATAGAAGCGGTCGGCGATCGGACGTGTTTCGGCGGTTCCCGATCGCGCGGAGTTGAGCTTCTCCCACAGCCGATAGTCGCGCTCGTCACGCCCCTGATGGTGCTCGGCCCACAGGACTTCGCAATACGTCGCGAATCCCTCATTCAGCCACAGGTGAGCCCAATCCTTGCACGTCACCAGGTCCCCCCACCACTGATGCCCCAGTTCGTGCGAGATCAGCCAATCGGGGCTCGAATCGAGCAACGCCCGTTCGTCGTGCAGCACGCCCTCGTACAACGTCGTCGCGCTGGTGTTCTCCATTCCGCCCACCACGAACTGTTCGACCACCACCTGAGCATACTTGTCCCACGGATACGGAACGCCAAACCTCCGACTGAAGAACTCGAGCATCGCCGGCGTGCGGGCAAACGTCCGCTCGACGTCCGCTTCGCGCCCGCGAGGGACGTAGTACAGCACCTGCCGATCACGCCATGACTGCTCGCGGACCACGAACTCGCCGGCCACCAGCGTCACCAGGTACGC